>JBFYUA010000244.1:0-2592 GCA_041300305.1 Dehalococcoidia bacterium
GCTATTGTTGAATATAAAAAGGCCAAGCATATACGCCCGCAGGAGCTGTATGGTATTAAGGCAGATATCCTCATACAGGGCGCCAGGCCTTACGTTATAACCAAGAAAAACGCCGGTAACGTAAAGGCCAGGATCATCTCAAGCATCGCCAATATCCCGATGACCGACGAGGCAGAGGCCATATTGTTCAAGAAGGGCGTGCTGGCTGTGCCGGATTTTATATCCAACGCGGGCGGCGTGATATTAGGTTTGGTTGATGTACTGGGAGGCACGGCCGAAGACGTATTCCGCGTACTGCGCGATTACCTGGGGCCGCTATCCTCGCAGATACTCAGCGAAGCCAAGCAGCAGGGCATCAACCCCCGGGCGCTGGCAGTGCAGAAGACCACTGCAAAAGTGTTAGCGGCCAGGCAACAGGCTGCGGCGCCGGACTTCGTGCAAGTGCTCAACGAGATGAAAAAGCGCCTGGGGTTAACAGCCTGACCGGCTAACCGGATATCAGCGACTTAACTGAAGAAGGAGGTGCCCTATGGCAGAATCTGCCGCCAAAGCCCTGGCATTGTTACGGGACGGAAGCCATTTTCAATGGTATGTCATCCCACTTCTACTGCTGGTCATGTATGTTTACGCCAATGAGGTGGAGCGCAGGAACTGGAGCCTGGTGCTGGCCGGGTTGGCGCTCTGGCTGATGGACTGGTTCAACGAGATCTGGAACGGACTGGTCTTTCACTTCACGAACTATGCCCCTGTCTGGGGCACACCGGGCAACGGGAGTTCACTGGTCCTCCTTATCGGCCTTAATATCGAGATCTGTTTCATGTTTTCCCTGATGGGCATTGTGATGTGCAAGATGCTCCCGCCTGATAAAAACATGAAAATCCTGGGGGTCCCCAACCGCCTCGTTTTCGCCGTGATAAGCTCTATCCTGGCCGTGGGCATCGAGTGCCTGCTTAACTGGGTGGGCGCGCTGACCTGGGAATACTCATGGTGGAACATGGGCGCCCCCTGGCTCATCTGGCTCATCGGTTACATGCCTTTCTTCCTGGTGTCTTTCTGGGTCTTCGACATGAAAACGGTCAAGGCCAAGCTGATCACAGTGGGGATCCAGGCCTCCATCATCGGGCTTGCCCTCATCGTATTCATGGGCATACTTAAGTGGATATAAAATAATAACCGCGTAACTCAAGGCCGCCGGTGGACACCGGCGGCCTGCCTTGGTTGCCCCCGCATCATCCGAAAGTATGGTTATCCGCTAACCATAAGGGCCATGTTTCCCGGGACGGATGTCCTGCCAAAACCAACCCCTGCTCTGATTACTTATGTGCCTGTGCGGCGTAAACTTAAAGCTGTTCGTGAGAAAGGAGACCCGACAGGTGACTTATCCTGAAACCTTAAGCGCTGCTCCGGCAGGCAATACAATATCAGAAAGGCCGATAACATTCGGCAGCAAGGGCATCAGGCTGCGCGGGACAATTTTCACCCCGGAAAACGCCGGTAAAAGCAACCGCCTGCCGGGGGCCGTCATGTGCCACGGTTATGGCAGTGACCGGGCGGCTTTCGAAAACAGCGCCCGCGCCCTGGCTGAAGAGGGCATCATAACACTCACCTTCGATTTCCGCGGGCACGGATCAAGCGGCGGCAAACTCGATGGCAGCATCATCGAAGACGTAATGGACGCCTGGGAATACCTGCACAACCAACCCGGGGTGGACCGCAAACGCATGGGGCTGATAGGCCACAGCATGGGGGCGTTTTCCGCAATCCTGGCAGCAGGCAAACTGAATAAGGCCAGGGTGCTGGTTACACTCGCCTGCCCGGGCGAGATCGACAACGCGGTGGCCAGGAACACCGGGCACATAGCCCATCCCCTGTTAAGATACGCCGCAGTGCTGATTTTTCAGACGGTCATGCTGGTTTATAAGCTTAAAGTACGCGTGGAGTGGAAGAAATTCATCGAATTCTGGCCCAGGATGAAGCCGTCCCAGGCGTTATCCGGCCTGGAGGATTGTTCCAAGCTCTTTGTATTTTGTTTAAATGACATGGTTTCGCCGTATAACCGTTTCCTCTACTCCTATGCCGAGGCCAGTGAACCCAAGCAAGTTATGATAGGCCCCGGCCATCACAATACCATGATGGAACCCGGGTCGCTGCGCACGCAGTGGCAAAAATGGGCAGTGGGAGCTCTGTACGGCAGGCACAATCAAAGATAACCAGTAGCGGCATACAGCCGCCCCTCATAATATGGACCTCCTTATTTGAAACGGGGGCCCGCCCCGGCCCCCTGTTTCATTTATACCCGTACCGTTGTATAATCCGCTGCAAGATGGTGACAGTGACATATTTCAGGGGGTCATTATGGGCATCTTCGAGCGCATAGCCGATTCAATTTTCCGCGTCGCAACCGGGGACAGTAATAAACGCTGGCTTTATACACCTTTCGTTGCCATGCTTTTCGGGTGCTTCGTGGCGCTATTTTTCATCGCAGCCTACCTGGTTGACAGGTGGCTCAACCTGCCGTCAATCAGCTATATGCCGTGGACGCTGATCGCCGGGCTTATCCTGGCTGTCCCCGGCAGCATATTGCTTATCTGG
>JBFYUA010000247.1:0-3005 GCA_041300305.1 Dehalococcoidia bacterium
CAGCTGCGTCAATCCCAGCCTGTCGGCGCAGTCAACAATCAAAGTATTAACATTGGGCATATCAAGCCCGGACTCGATAATGGTAGTTGTTAACAGGACATCGGTATTGCCTGCCGGAAAATCCGCCATGATTTTCTCCAGTTTGTCTTCATCCATCTGGCCATGAGCGATCGACATGCGGGCCTCAGGCACCAGTTCCGCTAGCTTGAAGGCCAACTCGTTAATGCTGTGCACCCTGTTATGCACGATAAATACCTGGCCGTCACGTTCAAGTTCACGCAAAACTGCTTCCCTCACCAGCTTGTTACTGAATCCGCCGACATGTGTGACTACCGGCAAACGGCTTTCCGGCGGTGTTTCGATCGTGCTCATGTCACGGATGCCGGAAAGGGCCATGTGCATGGTACGGGGTATTGGGGTAGCGCTTAAAGTCAATACATCCACGGCCTGCCGCATTTTTTTAAAATATTCCTTGTGGACCACGCCAAAACGCTGCTCTTCATCTATTATGACCAGCCCCAAATCTTTGAATACCACATCCTTTTGCAGCATGCGGTGCGTGCCGATGCAAATATCAAAATGACCTTCTGCGAGTTTATGGATAATATCTGTCTGCTCCCTGGACGAGCAGAAACGGCTCAGGGCGGCAATTTTTACAGGGAAGGGCTTCAACCTCTCGCTGAAAGTATTCATATGCTGCTGCGCCAGAATTGTCGTCGGTACCAGCACGGCGACCTGCCTGCCGTCCATAACTGCCTTGAAGGCGGCGCGCAACGCAATCTCGGTCTTGCCGTAGCCGACGTCGCCGCACACCAGCCTGTCCATCGGCCTGGGCGATTGCATATCTGACTTCACTGCCGCGATGGCCTCAAGCTGGTCCGCTGTTTCAACGTAGGGGAATGAGGCCTCCAGTTCCTGCTGCCACAGCGTATCGGGTGAAAACACCAGCCCGCCTCCCACCTCCCGGCCGGCATAGAGTTCAACCAGTTCCCCGGCTATTTTTGCTACAGATTCCTTTACCTTCTGCTGCGCCCTGTGCCATTCCTGGGAGCCAAGACGGCTCAAAGAAGGCGCCCTGTCACTGCCTCCTATATAGAGGCTTACACGATCCACCTGGTCGACCGGGACGTAGAGGGTATCCGATCCCGCGTACTGCAGGACCAGGTACTCTCTTTCAACACCGTCAATAATTTTCCGTGTTACGCCTGCAAAACGGCCGATCCCGTGCTCTATGTGGACGACCATGTCCCCCAAATTTATATCGTTCAGCAAGCGGTGATGGCGAACCGGCCGGGCCTTAGTGGCACGGCGCTGCTTGATTATCCCGAAGAGTTCAACGTCCGTAAGCAGCAACATTTCGGCCCCGAGCCGCCACCCGCCGTCCAGGGAACCTTTCATCAGGGTCAGGGCGCCTTCTCCCGGCAGGGCAGTAAGCGCGGCAGTTGGATACACATCTATTCCCTGCTCCAGCAGCAATTCCCTTATACGTTCTGACTGCTGGCTGACAATTAAAATCCTCTTATTCTCAATTCTCAATGCAGGCAGGTTTTCCACGAAGGCCGGGAACCTTTGGGCAAAGTTGGGCGCGGGACGGAGCTGCAACCTGCTACCGGCGCTTTGTACTAACTGGTCCGTATCCCAGCTGTTGAACTCGACCACATGACCCCAGCCGGCTATACAGGCCCGGACTTCCTGACAGCTAAAAAACAGGGTTGCCGCCGCGGCGTCACCACCTGAATTATCTTCCCCCGGCTGTGAACGGACTATTTCCCCTTTGACCCTTGTGACCTCAGCTTCTAACTGTGCAACATCATCAATAATCAGTATTGCGTCGTGCGGCAGGTAATCGAGCAGGCTGGCCGTTAATAAAGGCGCCTGCTCCCTGGCCGGCAATAGGGTCAGCGAAAAAAGCATGCCGGCAGAGCGCTGCGTCCGCGGGTCATACTCCCTGACACTTTCAATCTCATCACCGAAAAACTCCACGCGCACAGGCAAATCACGCCCGCCCGGGAAAATATCGATTATGCCTCCCCTTTTGCCGAAGGTCCCGGGTATTTCCACCACCTCTTCATATTCATATCCCAGTTTCTGCATCTTTTCCAGCAGCGCTGACTGTTTAATTTTCATGCCGTTTTTTATTTCCAGGCTGCCGGCAAGGAAAGCATCTTCACTTATACACTTGCCCGACAATGAAAGCCCGCTGGCCAGTATAAAAGGGGCTTGTTTACCGGTATCTACACCCGCCTTAAACCGGGACAGCGCCGACAGAATTTTGACCCTTTCCGAATTAACCACCGGGTCAGCGGATGCTGTGCTTCCGGACAGGTCCATCTCAGGGAAGAAATCAACGGCGGCATCAGGCTTCAACCACAGCCTGACCTGCTCAAAGTGCCTGCGGGCCAATTCCGGGTGCGCTGTAACAAACAGGACCGGCCTGGCGAAATTGGCATAAATAGCGGCAGCCATAAAACTGAAAGCCGTACCGGGCAAGCCCAACCTGATACCGGCCGCCGCTTTCCCGGCCAGTTGTGAGGCCAGCGAACGGAATTCCGGGAGCTTTTGGATCAGTTCATTTAATAAATAGAGGTCCATGGCAAACACATCCGGGGCTGTCCTTAGCGGGTACAGCCCTGTGGGGATTGTAGCACAGCAATTTGCAGGCCAACAAAGATTAATATATTATCTGTAGGGCGTTTGCCCTGGTTTTCACACCGGGCAGACAGGTCCACCGAGAAATATGATAAAAGACTCCAGACTTCAGGATGTGCTGCGCCTGTTTGTCAGCCTTGCCGCCTGCTTCAGCGCCGGTTTCATAGGTTCCATTTTCACCAGGGATTCCGTCAGGAACTGGTACACCCTGCTGCTCAAGCCTGACTTTACCCCGCCGTCATGGTTATTTGCGCCGGTATGGTTCCTTTTATATGTGCTGATGGGTATATCCGCCTTCCTTATCTGGCGCAAAGGCATCAGGGACTCTCAGATCAGGGAAAGCCTGATAATATTCA
>JBFYUA010000274.1:0-5625 GCA_041300305.1 Dehalococcoidia bacterium
GTAGAGTTCTTCGAAGACGGGGCTGCTGAAAGCGCAGACCATCACCCACCGGTTATCTTTGGTCAGGAAGGTGTCCCAGGGCACGCCGAAGGGGTCGAGATTGCCGCGGCGCTGCGGCGCCACCCCCTCCATGCTGGTCTTGATGACGTTCTCCTCCAGCACTGAAAAGATGCTGTCCATCATGGCCACTTCTATCCGTTGTCCTTCACCTGTGAGCTCACGCAACCTCAGGGCTGATATGATGCCGACGACGGCATACAGTCCCATGACGGCGTCGGCGATGCCCGGCCCTGCCTTTAAGGGGGACCGGTCGGGGAAACCTGTTAAGCTCATCAGCCCGCCCATGGCCTGTCCCACCGGGTCTATGCAGGGCCGGTTGGCGTAAGGTCCGTAGCTGCCGAACCCCGAAGCCGAAGCATAGATAATGCGGGGGTTGGCTTTTTTGACGTCTTCGTAGCCCAGGCCGAGCTGTTCCAGCGCCTTGGGCGCGAAATTCTCGGTCAGCACGTCGACCTTGCGGGCCAGTTCGAGGAAGAGTTCCCGCCCCCTGGCGTTTTTCAGGTTAAGCGCCAGGGATTTCTTGCCACGGTTGAGAGTGGCGAAATAGCCGCTGTAGCCGTTCTTGAAAGGCGGCATGATGCGCGTTTTATCGCCCACCGGCGCCGCTTCTATTTTAATTATCTCTGCGCCCAGGTCGCCCAGTATCTGGGTGGCGAATGGGCCGGCATAGACCCAGGTCAGGTCGAGCACCTTGATCCCGCTGAGTGGCTTAACGCTCATTATTTACCGCCTTGGGCCGCCGGGCAGGACTTATCAGCCGATAAATGCTGCCTGCGGCGGCCGGAAATTACTCCTTTATTCTGGTCAGGCCATCTTCCTGCGGAAGAGCAGGTAGTAGATGAGGCCGATAACGATCCAGGCCGCGAAGACTATAAGCGCTTCGGTGGTCAGGATGCCAAGCGAGATAAGGAAGGTGGGGACGACGCCGACCAGGGCCAGGATGGGTATAACATTGCCCCACGGCAGCCTGTACGGGCGCTCGGCGTTGGGTTCCTTCTTGCGCAGGGTGATAACGCTGATGGCGGTCAGTGCGTAGGTAACCAGGACCGCGGAGGCTGCCGTATCGAAGAGCACGATGAGCTGCGGAGCGAAGCTGCCGATCACTCCGAGTATGCCGACGAAGATAATCGCCCAGTGCGGGACGCCGAAGCGCTTGTTGACGCTGGCGAAGAACGGCGGCAGTTCGTTGTCCTTGGCCATGGCCATCATCAGCCTTGATGCGCCCACCACGAAGCCGTTGAGTGTGGTCACCAGGCCGCAGATACCGGCGATGATGATGATGGCAGGGCCGGAGGGTCCGAGCAGCTTTTCGGCGATGGGCAGGATGGGCAGGCTTTCTTTGCTGCCGGCGATGGTCTCCCAGGGCAAAACGCCCGCGTTGACGATGGCGAGCAAAAAGTAGGCGATAAGGACGAAGAAGATCGAGGCGGGTATTATCATCACCATCTTGCGCACCGGGGATTTGACCTCCTCCGCGGCCTGCGGCAGTATGTCGTAGCCCATGAAGCCCAGGAAGTAAATAGGCACCATCAGGAACATGCCGGCCACTCCCCGCCCGAAGAAGGGCATGAGGTTATCCACCTGTATGCTGCCAAGCCCGGGGATGGCGTAAATAAAAATGCCGCCGAACAGTGCCGCTGTGAGTATCAGCTGTACGATGGCGGAGAACCTGATGCCGACCAGGTTGATAAGCGTAAAAACAACGGCCGCGCCTACGCCGACCCAGGCAACCGGCACCCCCGGTATAATAGCGCTTACCAGCTTGCCGATGATGATGCATTCGCCCGGCATCATGGCAGCGTAGGCCAGCACCAGCAGCCAGCCGGCTGTGAAGCCGCCGAATTTGTTCATGGCGCGTTTGACGTAGATATAGGCCCCGCCGGCTACCGGCATCATCGAGCAAAGCTCGGCGAAGCACAACCCGATGAACAGCGTGAATACCGCGGCTATGACGAGCGAGATGATACTGGCCGGCCCGCCCCGGTCAAGGAACACGTTGGCCAGCACCGCCCAGGCCATGCCGACCATCGCGCCGGTCAGCAGGGTAAATAATGTAACCAGGGTGAGTCCGCGTTTTAGATTAGTCGGTTTTTCTTGCATGTTCGTGCCGTATCTCCTTATATTTTATTCGCAAAATGGAATGAGGCAGGATGATGTAATTACAATATCCATAATCATACAAAAATCATGTGCTGTCAAGGCATTCTGGACAATTATCCAAACTCACACCATTCAAGTATTGTTAGGGCTAAAACCTTCGTGCATTCGATGACCTGGTCAATTGTTACGTACTCATCTGCTGTGTGAGCCTGCCTGACCTCTCCCGGGCCGAAGCCCAGCGACGGGGTTACAGGGCTAACGGTATTGAGGGATTGCCAATCTGCCGGTGAGATAAATCCGGCTACCTCAGGTTGCCGGCCGGTTATATACTTATAACCGGTCATAACGGTTTGTACCAACGGATGTTCAACCGGGATTTCGGCAGGGACGCTGCGCGGTCCGTGTTTATACCAGTTGAACCTTGGTGGGTGTTCTTTTAACCAGTGGTCATTATCGGTGGCTTTCATAATCCACGTTTCCATCAGTTGGATAACATCTTCCGGCTTTTCACCCGGCATGACGGTTCCTCTGGTACCCAACAAAGCCAGGGCGGGGACTGTTCCGATCTGCTTTGAGTCCGCACGGTCAAACATGGTTATGGGCGAAGAACCCGCTGTTTGGGGATATCTTGCAAATAGCGGGTGTTTGCAGTTAGATGTCCGCCATTCTCCATAGGACTTGATCGCGCTCACGACGACAAAAGCTTTTTCAATAGCGTTCACACCTTCCCAAGCCATTGTTGCATGTGAAGCCTTGCCGTCTACGTATATGAGAGGGTATACGCCTCCCGTAAAGGCTGTAATGAGTTCGTTATTGGTAGGCTCGGTGACGATACCTGCATCTGCGCTGTAACCCCTGGCCTGGCAGGCTAGAGTACCGGTTCCTGGTCCCTCTTCTTCGATAGGGCTTTCAATGAGCAGGTCCCCTTTCAGCTTAATCCCTTCATCCTGCAGGATTTTCACCGCCATAATATGGGCAGCGATGCCGCCTTTCATATCGCATGTACCCCTTCCATACAGCTTACCGTTTTCTATCTCGGCACCCCAGGGGTCGTGTTTCCAATTAGTGACTGGTTCAGGGCTTACGACATCCGCGTGTCCGTTGAACAGTAGTGATTTCCCACCGCCGCTGCCCTTTAAGGTGCCGACAATATTAGGCCCGTCCTTTAAAGGCGGGGAGAACATTCTGCTGGCGAAGTAATCCTTGTATTTTGTTTTAAGTTCCTCTTCATCTATCTCCCAGCTGTCGACTTGAAACCCCATAGCACCAAGCGTTTTCGCAATGAATTCCTGATACTCCCGTTCCTGCCCGGTAACGCTGGGGATCCTTACGAGGTTTTGCAGGAAACTGATAATATCCTCTCTTCTTGTGTCTATCCTTTTCAGGACGCGCTCTTTGATTTGCGCACGATTATCCATACCTATCTGTATCGCCTCCTCTATTTCAGCAGGTCATTTAAGAAGCGCAATATTATTTCTCCGCCAGTAGTTCGTCGCTGATTTTGGCGCTATCCGAATAATAGTATTTGGCCATTATGAATCCAGATATCACGGCCAGTGCGGCAAACGGCATCGTGTAAATAAGGCCGAACTGTAATCCGTGGGACCCTCCACCCAAAGCATCGGATACGGCGCCTGAATAATAAATCCCCAGGGTTGCGCCGACCATGTTAATGAATGTTACCAGTCCGGTTGCAGTGGAGCGAAGTCCGGGTGGTGTCGTGTCCTGTATTATGGTCAATCCCACGGGAATATTCAATGACAGGACTACATTTGCAATTGTAAATAGGGCCAGGAAAACAGGCAATGGTGCACCTACGTTTAACAAAGCAATTAAAAATAGCACGATAGATAGAAACGCGGTTACGGCAATATAGTAAGGCCTTCCGTTTTTATTGCGTTTCTGCCATTTATCACCCAGGAAGCCGCCTAACGGGCCAAATATGACAGCTAAGGTAATCAGGCCGAAGGTCAAACCGGCCTGTCCGACATCCATCCCATAGGCCCTTATCAGCAGGCTTGGCAACCACGTCGTCAGAGAATATACCATGAAAAAGAAGAAAGTATAGGTTGCCGAGATAAGCCAGAAAGATTTGATCTTGAATATTTGCCCCCAATCTTTGAAATACTGTTTGCTGAAAGCCGCTTCATCCTTTGATTTGACCACCTTATAATCGCGCAAGAAAAGCGCTGCTATGGCCATGATGATGCCCGGAATGGCGAAAACGTAAAAAGGCACACGCCAGTTTTGCGTAGACGCTATCAGCATGCCGCCAAAGATCAGGCCAGCTACTGTGCCCAGCTGCCCAACCGCATAAAATATACCCAATATAAGTGACCGCATCTCTTTGCGGAATGAAACGCCGACCCAGGCCAGACCTACAGGCGAATATCCGGCCTCACCCGAACCGACCATAAACCTGGCGACAGCCAGGTGCCAGAACTGTGTCGCAAGGCCTGTTACGAGAGTAAAAAAGCTCCAGGTGAGCCCCATTACCATGATAACTTTACGGCGGGCCCACCTGTCGCCGAAAATGGCAGCAGGTATGGTCAATGCCGCAATGCCCAAAGTTACCAGACTGCCCAGCAACCCTGCCTGGGCATCAGACAGGCTGAATGATTGTTTAATAGGCGTAAGCGCCACGGCCATGATCGACCGGTCTGCGTAGTTTAAAAACCACAGAATAGACAGGACAACCAGCGTGGTCACCGCACTCCCACCCCCAACCTGATACTTTTTCTGCTCCACCTGGATACCTCCTTTTTTACAATTACGTAATTATAATTGAGGAATTATAATTACACAATTATTGTTTAATGTCAAGATATCTTGTAAAATTCAGGTTAAGCAATAAAGGTATAGAAGGGTAAGATATGGAGAGAGCGAAAATACCTGGCAAAGAAAAAATGGTTGGGGTAAGAGCAGAGGAGGCGGTGCAGGCGGGAGAACTCAATGTAATCTCGCTTGGTTTCTCCCAGGCCTTCGTGAACTGGCACAAGGCCTTCATGAAGGTGCTGGACCCGTATAAGCTGACCTACTCTCAGTGGATCATCCTGCAGACATTGATGACCCTCGGGGCGCCGATGTCGCCGTCGGAGCTCAACAAATACCTGACCATCGAGGGCACGTCCATCAGCGTCGTGATCGATGGGATGGAGCAGCGTGGTTTTATCAGGAGGCGCCGGTCACGCGTGGACAGGCGAATGGTTAAAGTCAGCCTGACCGTGCAGGGACAGGAACTGCTGGCTGAGATCGATCCGCAGATTAGCACGCTGATCGAGAAGATCTACGGACCTTTATCTGCGGCTGAACGTAAACAACTCATGGCTCTGTGCCGCAAGATACGCGACGCTTCGGTTACAAACAACGGCGGCAACCCCGATGTCGTCGAGGCCATCCTGATGAAATTCAGCGGCGCCGGCCAGAACGTATAGCTATGCGGGGCAGCCGCAGGGTTGTCAGGAA
>JBFYUA010000019.1:0-4330 GCA_041300305.1 Dehalococcoidia bacterium
AGGTTGGAATCGCGGAGGGTGCCACGGGTTGGACCCCGGAAAACGAACTTTGTGCCTGTCTTCCGGCATGATGAATCTGCATGACAAATTTTGAACCCTGAGTTTGAACTGCGTTAACCAAGCGCTTGAAGCCGGGTATGTATTTGTCGTCATCTATACCCGCCTCATTTTTCCAGCCCTTGCCTCTTGGAAAATCGGGACAGATACCTTCCGTTATTATCAGGCCTACGCCACCCCTGGCGCGCTGCTCGTAGTGCTCAACCATCAGATCGGTGACTTTCCCATCGTCGTCAGCGTAGTTGGTCGCCATAGGCGGCATGACCATGCGGTTCCTGACCTTCATATCGCCGATCGTACCGGGCTCAAATAAGCTCGAAAACCTGACTGTTGCCATTTGATCTTTCCTCCTTCGTACGGCCTGTTGTGACTTTACAGTCATCAAACCGAGAATGTAGCACATAAGAATTATACCACGATTGCCCCGTATCTAAAGCTAATAATTCCCTTTGTTACTGTTGACCCTACCCCATATTATAGGCCAGCAGCAGTTAGAATTTTTCCGTTATTTTCGACATACTCCCTGGGTGTCAACCCTCCGAGCGCTGTATGAGGCCAGCCCTTATTATAGTCTATCTGTTAGGATTTGATAACCTCCCACCTTATGGATCATCTAAGTTGAATTATCATTCATCACTGCAAGTAATTGCTGAAGTGTAGGAATAAGATTTCTGCTCTCAAACAGGAGTTCGGGAACTGTCCATAATGCCCCACCATCGAACCTAAAGCAGTACCGACTTCGGACACTTTCCAGGCCCTTTCTACAAGTAGATGATAACGCGCACATTAAATTATTCCTGACTTAATAACAATTCCGCTGTGGCCAATTAACCGATTCCCCACTTTATGTAGAGGTCAACGTGCCGGCACATCAGTCTGAAGCAAGTATTTCCCGAGATATTGACAATCTATCCAAGCAATGATTAAATATCTCAAATCAAATCTTGCTTACCGGGGCATTAATACATGAAAGCACATAATTGGGGCCATATTACTTAATGAGGTTTGAAGCATGCGAATTAGTACGAACCATTTGATCCTGACTACAGCAGTGTTCATGTTACTGATATCAGTTTCTGTCCTTCCGGTGAGGGCAACGAATGTTTCGGTCATTCCGCAGTCGGCTACAGGCATTTTGCCCGCCCTGGCGAACTCAGCCTGGCCAATGTTCCAGCACGACCTCCAGCATACGGGCCGTAGCCCTTACGTCGGCCCTCAAACGCCTAATCTCAAATGGACATTCATCCTGGATGCAGGCGCAACGAACAGCCCGGCTATTGCCAGTGACGGCACATTATATGTCTGCGCCTCGAATGGAGGCCAGCGGCTGTACGCTATCAACCCGGATGGAACAGAAAAATGGTCAAACCCGACATGGCACAGCATGAATTCCACGCCGGCGGTAGGCAGCGATGGCACTATATATGTCGTCCAATCTGACGACCTGGCGGCATATTACCCTGACCATACTCACAAATGGTCTTATGCCGTCCCAAATTTTATATACTCCCATCCGTCCATAGGCCCCGATGGGACTATCTATTTCACCGCCGCCGACAAACTCTACGCCATCAAAGATAACGTGAGCTCGGCAGGCCATATATGGATTAAGACGGTGCCAGGAACGTTTACTGGGTCATCTCCGGCTATAGCCACCAGCGGCCCTAACAGCGGCACCATTTACGTTGGCACCTGGGACTACCTTTATGCTTTTACAAGCACGGGCGATCCGAAATGGTCCTATAACATCGTATCGCAGCTGCACAGTACGTCGCCGGCCATCGGCGCCGACGGGACAATTTATATCAACTCCGGCAACGGAGGACTTATCGCCATCACGGATACAGGATCAGCGGGTGTTGACAAATGGGAATTTGATATGGCCGGCGGGCGTTGCCAAGCATCGCCGGCCATCGGCAGTGACGGCACCATCTATATAGGCAACAATACTGCCTCCCCAAACTCAAGATTCTGGGCTATCACTGACAATGGCACAGATGCAAGCGTCAAGTGGGTGCGCAATGATATCGGCCCGACTGATGCGTCTGCAGTAATCGGCGCTGACAGCACGGTCTATTTCCAGAATCGCGATGGCTGGTTCTTTGCACTTAACGGGGCAAACGGTACTACCAAGTGGAGCTACAACCTTGGTTCCGTTGGCATTACCGCTGCGGCCATCGACGCCGGCGGTTGCGTCTACGTGGGAACACAGCAACTAGGGCTGCCATCTAGAGGTAGATTGTATGCTTTTGCTCCCCCGGCTCCGACTATCAGCTCAATTACACCAGTCCAGGGCACGCAGGGCCAAACGCTAACAGTCGTTATATCGGGCACCAATTTCTATGGCAGTCCAACTGTGAGCTTCAGCGGCGCCGGGATTATTGTAAACAGTGTCACCGTGAATAGCCTGACGCAACTGACAGTCAGCATAACAATAACTGACACCAGTGCAGCCGGTTCCCGTGATGTTATCGTGGCAACCGGAGGAGGGACGGCCACTAAGACTGGTTGCTTCACCGTGAATCTTGCACCTACACCTATACCCACACTTCCAAACCCCTTGATAGGTACGGGTGCGCCCACATCACATGGCGCTTCCGTGTCTGGTCCCATATCGCCGGCGCCGCCAGTGTCCCTTCCCAGCGTTGTGATTCAGAGCGCTTCCTTATCGGCCAAAGCAGTCACACCCGGTACACCCATCATCGTAACCGCTGATATCGCCAACAAAAGTGCTGTCAACGGCAATAAAAAGGTAACGCTGTATATAAATGGGCAGGTGGAAACAACGCAAGCTATAACGGTGAACAGCGGCGGTTCCACGAAATTGACCTTCCATGTGTCCCGCAGCGAGCCCGGCCATTACACCGTGTATGTGGACGGCGTTCCCGCCGGTAGCTTCAAGGTGGAGATGGTCACCGAGCCTGATTCCATACTCATCTTCAGCGCCATCCTGGTGGCGCTGGCTTTCATAGTCGGCATGGTCATGCTTTGGCGCAGGCAGCGAGTAGTATAATAGTATTCTTCGATAAACAAGAGGGACGCTGCTAAAACAGTAACCATTTGAGAAAGTATCCGAACTTTCTTATCTACTGGCTGCTATTGCGAAATATAGTCGATGATGATAAAAAGTTGCAGTGGGTTAAAGCATCCCAATTATCAAGGCCAATGAAACTGCCGTCAACTGCGATAACGGATTATAATCTTAGATGTACTTCCACTGAAGCAGAGGTAGCAATATGGTTGAGAATACTGATTTAAGTGAAATACTTAGAAACTATCCGGACAAATGGGTGGCCCTCTCCGGTGATAGCAGCAAAGTAGTGGGTGTGTCGGATATGCCGGCAGAGGCACTGCAGCAGGCGCACTCTAATAACGAACCCGACCCCATCCTGACCAGAGTTCCGAAGAACTACGGAACCTATATACTGTGAGTGTTCGTTTTAAACTCGATTACAGAAGATTCCCGGCGCAACCAACTGAACCGTTTCCCAGGAGGACCAGTGTATCTCGGCCGGGTGTCCCCATTGCATTGATAAATGGTTCTCAACGCGTCAGGAATTTGGCACTTATGATTATGAGAAAGAAAAAATCGAACTATAGGCCGTTGAGGACTAAATTATTTCCTCCTAAAAGCGACCGGATTTGAGGCTCAAAGTTCCAAGTGCCGGTATATTCCTGGAAAAATAAGAAATAGGCTATGGAACCTGTTATCCTACCGTGAGTAATTGTTGGAGGGCTGGAGTAAGCTTATTGCTCTCAAACATGAGTTTGGGAACTATCGAGGATGGCCCACCATCTCTGGTTAGATTATTACCTGATTTCAGCTTCGATTTTTATTTATGCGGTTTTTGCCTGCATTTTTTCAATCGTAAGAGTGGTGATATTTTCACCACTAAATAAACATCGGTATGTATTTTCAACCACAATAAGAAGTGAAGGGATAAGATCGAGTATACCTGATTCGAGTTGACAGTTAATCAAAGGTGTTTACTAAAAAATGCCACTTGGTCATTCACCGCTCTCTCAAAATTATCCCCAAGGTAAATATCAAAGTGGTTAATGGGGTAACGTATGACTTCTCCATATTGCCATAATAGTTTCTGAGCTTTGTTAACAACTTTGGCTGGGACAGCCATGTCCTTATCGCCTACCTGAAGCAGTACCGGGCAAGTTACTTGGCCAAGCTGGTTGATGGGTCTGTATTTGTCCATCCGGATAGCAATCCTTGCACATGCTTCATTGATATAATTATCAGGCGCCATTGCCAAAAATG
>JBFYUA010000020.1:0-8665 GCA_041300305.1 Dehalococcoidia bacterium
CAGCCAGCCTGTGAAGTGTTTGAATATCTATCACCGTCGTAAAATTCATGGGGAGGCCGAATACCAGTATCTCACCACCCTCTTTTATCATGACCTCTACTCCGCGAAATACGGGGAAGCCATATTTTGAACTGAGGTCATTTATATCGGGCAGCTCCCAGGCACGGTCGTGCTCGGTAAAACAGACGCCATCCAGTCCCATTGAGATGGCCTGCTGTATGGCCGCCTCCGGGTCTAACCTGCTGTCCGGAGATAGCCTGCTGGTATGAATATGCAGGTCGACTTTCAAATCAATTTACACAGTTGCAGATTTGGAAAGGCGGGTAACGGTTCGACCGGCCGGGGTGTTACCAGGCCGCCCGCTAATCAGGCCAGTATATTAGCACTTTTCACGTTCAGCTACAAATATGGGATTCAGACAGGGGAGGCTTTGACATTTAAACCAGTATAAACTAATATTCAGAAAATCACCGCACTAAGGGAGGTAATGAGATGACACAGCCAAAGGTGATCGTGACAGCGGCCTTAACAGGATCGGCCCATTTCCCCAGTATGTCGCCTTACCTGCCTATTACGCCCAGGCAGATTATCGATGAAGGCATCCGCTCTGCGGAAGCCGGCGCAGCCGTCTTGCATATACATGTGAGGAATCCTGACAATGGAATGCCGACGCCGGATATAGATATTTTCAGGGAAGTACTGACAGGGCTAAAAGCGAAAACGGACGCCGTGATCTGCGTTACTACCGGCGGTGGCATGGGTATGACTACGGAACAGAGGGCGGCGCCGGTAATTACCTTTAAGCCGGAGATGGCGTCGCTAAACTTCGGGTCCATGAACTTCTCCGTTTTCCCGGGAGCGGAAAAAATCAAGGATTGGAAGTACCCCTGGGAAAAGCTGGGTATGCTGGCGAGTGAGGATTTTATTTTCCCCAATACCTTCAAGACGTTACGGGAGTTCCTGGCCATTTTTGCTGCAAATGATACCAGGCCTGAATTAGAGGTATATGACCTGGGGATGATAAATAATATCGCCTTTATGCTGAACCGCGGCCACCTTAAACTGCCTGTGCACATCCAATTTGTGACCGGCACGCTGGGCGGCGTCCCCTCCACTGTCAATAGCCTGGTGACGCTGGTTAATGCCACGCGTGAAGCCGTCGGCCAGGGTAATTTCACCTGGTCAGCCATAGGCGCGGGACGCTACCAGATGCCCATATGCTCCGTGGCCCTGGCCATGGGGGGAAACGTCAGGGTCGGATTGGAAGACAACCTGTTTATCAGCAAAGGGGTCCTGGCCAAAAGCAGCGCTGAACTTGTGGGAAAGATAGTGCGCATATCCAACGAATTAGGCCTTGAACCTGCCGGCCCCGGCGATGCCAGGAAGATGCTCGGGTTGAAGGGATTAAGCGCTGTGAATTATTAAGGACACATACAGGGAGGAACACATGCCTGACTATAATGACATAATCTACCGGAGGGAAGAACACATCGCGGTCATTACCCTGAACCGGCCTGGGGCGCTGAATGCCTGGCACAGGGGCATGAACGGGGAACTTCGGCGGGCAGCCCACGAAATTGATGATGACCCGCAGGTGAGGGTATTGATAATCACCGGCTCGGGCCCAAAATCCTTTTGTTCCGGCATAGACCTGAAGAAGGTCCAGGCGGGTGAAAATTTTATCACCGGCCCTGATATACGTGACTATTATGACGGCATCCGCAAATTGCGCGAGGTTTTTACCCTGTATGAAAAACTGGCTGTTCCCGTAATTGCGGCCATCAACGGCTACTGCCTGGGTGGCGGGCTTGAGCTGGCTTTGGCCTGCGACATAAGGCTGGCCGTCGAGGCCTCGGTTTTCTCTTTGCCGGAGGTCCAGCTCGGTATTATACCCGACCTGGGCGGGTGCCAGAGGCTGCCCAGGGCGGTCGGCATAGGCAAAGCCAAGCAGCTTATCTACACGGGCAAAAGGATCGATTCTAAGGAGGCCCTGCGCATCGGCCTGGTGCAGGAGGTTTACCCTGCAGACAGGCTGATGGAAGAAACTATGAAAATGGCGGGTGAGATAGCCGGGTATAACCCGGTTGTGGTACAGGCCGCCAAGAGGGCCTGTAATGTGGCCATGTCTTATCCCCTGGAGATAGGGCTCAGCTACGAAACGACGACCTCGGCCTTTACTATGAATAACTCCGTGCCCGGGTCCGGGCCCTTCTCTATAAAATAAATGAAAAAACCTACCGGTGGCTGAGTATCTGATGGCCAGGATTATTTCGGTCTGCACAAGTGAATGCAAGGGAACAAGGAAGTCACCCGTGGATTCCGCTGCGTTTGAGACAGGTGTGGGGTTGGTGGGCGATGCCCTGTCTATTCTACAAGAGCATTAAGGGGGGTCAGGATTTGTGAAGAATATACTCAGGGCTAAAGTATTTTTGGCTCTATTAGGCATACTGCTTATGCCTATAACCGCATGTATACCGGGGGAGGGCGGTTCACCGGTAGATCCCGCCAGGCTGATAACCAAAAAAGTGCGAGTCGGCGATATAGATATGGCGTACAGGGAAGCAGGAACGGGTTATCCCCTTGTATTAATTATGGGGTCCAGCAGCGCCATGGGTATGTGGAGTGCGGGGTTGATATCGGGCCTATCGCAAAATAATCGTGTTATCATCTTTGATAACAGGGGCATCGGCGCAACCTCTTCTTGCGGCGGTGAGTATTCCATCAGGCTTTTCGCCGATGATACGGCCGGTTTGATGAAAGCATTGAATATCGAAAAAGCTAATGTGCTTGGCTGGTCGATGGGGACATACATAGCACAGGAGCTTGTGTTGAATTATCCTGAGAAGGTCAACCGGCTGATCCTCTATGCTGCGGATACCGGTGGAGATAAAGCTGTTCACAACGCCGGGGTTATGGAGCAGTTAAACGATACTTCGGGAACAGAACGGGAAAGGGGGGAAAGGCTGCTGAGATTGATTTTCCCTGCACCGTGGCTTAAAGAAAACCCGGACCCCCGCAAATATATGCTCATGCCAACGGAACAGGTTTTAGCGGAAAGTGTAAAGAAGCAGGGCATTGCCTGCTGGAAATGGGCCGGCAGCTACAGCCGGCTTTCCCGGATAAAAGCGCCTGTACTGCTTATCACAGGCACGGATGACGTGATAACCCCAGCCGAGAACTCAATTATGATGGTTGGTCAAATCCCTGCCGCATGGCTGGTACAGATAAAGGACGGCGGCCATGGATTGATGTTTCAATACCCGGAGAGATTGGTGAAAATTGCCAGTCTCTTCCTGTCTGTCGAAGAGTAAATTTGGGGATCAAGGAGGTCTGGCTGGGCACTCAGGACTCAAATCGAACCTTTTGCGGCTGACCAAATTGTAAGGCCGCGTGATTTACTCCGACAATCTGAGCCACCATTACCCAAACGTCAGGAATCATATCAGGCAGAGGCATGAACCCACAACATAAAGTTCGAGTCCCCTCAGGTGGAACTTACTGGCCGGAAAGAAAAACCTTTGCCCTGCCTTTCCGTCTCATCGCATAGTCCATCGTCTGCCATGCCTGCAGTAGACCAGACCTTGCCTGTTCGATTCAGTTTCAGTGGATAATACAGCTTCCCTATTCGGCCAGTTGCACTTCCGGTAGTATCCAGGACTTGTCTATTACCTGCTGCTTTGGCCCGTACAGTTGGTCAAGGGGAGAGACTTTGCGATTGACATTGGGATCAACAGGGACATTGGCAGGAGGCGTATAATCGGCGCCCCGGGCAGAAAGCGGCACCAGCTTGAGTTGGTTTTGAAGCTTGTGGACTTTATCGTAGTCTGAAGAGCCGCTGCAGGCGAAGCGTCCGATTATCCATGCCCACCTGGTGGGAAACTTTATCTCTGTGACGCCTAAAGATAAATGACATCAGATTCATGATCTAAGGCAACGAATAATAGCAGGTACTCTTTTAGATGTCGTGTTATCAAGAAGTTCTGTTTCACGTGTTCTCTGCCGTTTTTTCCGAGCTGGGACGCTAAATCCGGATTACTAAGTAATTGTTTTAACGCGTACGCTGCCCCGTCTACACTGTAGCTAAGCAGCCCGGTAAACTTATTAATTATCTGAAGCGGGATCCCACCGACTGCACTTGCCACAACAGGCTTGCTTTTCCACAGCGCTTCACTTATGGTCAGTCCGAAGCCTTCTTTCAGTGACTTCTGCAATACCACGGTAGCCGCTCTCTGCAGTGCGTTTATTTCGATATCACTGCCGGGAGTTATCAGCAGCACTTTAATATCAGGGTTACCGTCAGAGCGTTCCATAACTTTACCCAGCACTTCGGCACACTCGGGGTCATCAGTAGCTGTTCCGCCCGCGAGGACCAACTGACACTCAATGCCCTTTCTGACCATCTCAAAAGCTTCTATTACACCGACGGGATCTTTTAAATAGTCAAACCTCGATATTTGCACAATCATGGGCTTGGCAGGGTCAAGGCCGTATTTGTTGAGGACTGCCTCTATCTGCCCTGCCGAGAGTTCCTTATTTTTATCGCTCAAAGGATCAATTGAAGGAGAGATCATGAATTGCCTAATTGGCAATTTCTGGGAGAAAGCCGGCGCGGAGAAGACTGCCGCATCATATTTACATACATATTGATTTAGAAACTCCCATACACGCTGATTGGGGTGTGAGACATCTATGTGGCAGCGCCATATCCATTTGCCATGCAATTCTGGTTTTCTTGAGACCAACATGACCGGTTGTGGATCGTGTATAAAGTAAACGTCCGCGTTTAATCGCATTTCGTCGATATATTTCCGGCTGGTTTCGATAAAGATCTCGAAGTCGTAATCGCCGATATCCTGCTCACTGCCATGAAGTGCATTGTGGAATTTCTTTGTTACGTCAAAGAATGCTTCGTCACCCTGGATAACATCCCATCTTGCATCAATCCCCAACTGGTTTAAAAGCGGTACCAGGCGGCCCAGGATTTCAGCTACACCTCCGCCTGAAAATGTTGAGTTGATATTCTGGATCCGCTTGCCTGCCAGGTGATTGCCCAGCAGCCTCAGTTCATCGATTACATTTTTGCCTACAATGGCGTGATATTCTTCAATTTTATTGTTATATTGACTGATCCTATCTGGTTCCATACTGCCTCTACTTGATCCTTTTTTCAATATTTTGAATAATAAACGACCGCATGGCTTCAATTGTCGATGTGTACGGCACCAGACCATCTATCTTATCAGCAAGGTCGTGTTCTCCGAAGGAGTCTCTTATCCACACCGAAAAATCGTTTGACCTTTTTTGGAGCCGGAGCCGTGATTCGAATATATGATAATAGAGAGAATCTATAGTAATTTTCCTCAGCACCTCAACAAACTCCCTGAGATCCGAAGCCAGATATCGGGTAGGGACTACGATGCTGTTCGACTTAAGGAAGTGAAAGTCGTTCTCTCCCTTGACCGATCTTGAGGCGGGATTGTCCGCCATATACCGCTCTATTACCAATATGATCATCGACTTCAGTGCATCCAGGCTATAATAGGCAAATGTATCGATGTTAGCCAATTTCTCAGAGAGCACGTGCTCATCCAGGGAATCATCGACCCACAGCGCAAAGTCGTTAGCTGGTTCGGGCGTAAGGAACTGATGTTCTTCCAGGAAATGGTGGGTATGGTAGTAGATGACAGAATCAGGAGCAGACTTTAAAACATTCACCAGTTCAGTCAACTTCCTGGCTTTCAGGCCTGTCAACTCCTTCAAATGCAGCCTGGTGTAAAACTGGAATGGCTTCAGCGCCCTTTTTAGGGGACGCCCGTAGTTAATCACCGTTTCTCTCACCACTTTGTTGTTAGGCACGATGATGGTATGCTGGTCCGGAGACTTTATCGTGAGGGTCCGCCAGGTCATGTCAGTGACATAGCCTTCTTCACCAGAACTCAGTTTGATGAAGTCGCCTTCCTTGACGTTACGGGCAGCTGCGATTTCAAACCCCGAAAAGATGTTCAGGATAGTATCCCTGGAGGCGATGACGGCGACAAGAATAGCGGCCGCAAGCAGGAGTATCACCGGTGTGAGCGGCCATCCCCAGTAGTCGGCCAGGATTAATACACCCAGCATAAGTATTGTCACTCTTACGCCGGTTGTGACAAATTTTCCAGGTGGTTTTGGAGATTTGATCTCAGCAAGATAGATACTGAGCAGCCGGTTAGTCAGAATTATCAGCAGCCAGATAATAGAAATTATAAATACGCTGGTTAGTATCTTTTCTGTCAGAACCTGCACTTCGGCGGGCAGTGAGGAAAACCTCATCGCCGCAAAGGCCCCCAGCAGCATGAACCAAAAGAAGAACGGTCCCCTGCTGGTTTGAACGAGGGTTTCCCTTCCCCCCCAGCCGGACCTGATCAGCAATTTATCCAGGCGGTTGTAGAGCACCCTGCGTGCCCAAAGGCCGACTATGCAGAAGGCCAGAAAGACGGCCACCGGTACGGCCAGGATTATCCAATTCTCTTGAATCCATTCAAGCATATCAGTCACCTACTTGATTTTGAGAAATTCTGCAAAGAGGCTATTCACCTCTGATGTGGAATTCAGATAATAACCCGCTGCGGAAGACTGTGTCGCCTCACCTACCAGAACAGAAATGCCGCTAAGCTCATTAACCGACGTGAAGGCATCCTCGTCTGTTATATCGTCCCCCAAATATATTGGAAGCACTCCTCCTTTTTTACGGGAACGGGAGACTCTGTCGAAAATCAACTGAACGGCGTTACCTTTGTGCCAGGGAATGGCCGGCCTGACTTCATGCACTTTCTTGCCGGAAGTCGTCTTTATCTTGCCCAGTTTACGGGCGGTGCCGACGGTATACTCGAATGCCGCATTAACCTGCGGCAGTTCTTCATCATCAACAAGCCTGTAATGGACGCTCAAGGTCATCCCCTTGTCTTCAACAACGACTCCTTTAACATGACTCATAGCCCGCTTCAAAACAGTGCCCATCAGATGTATTATTGAGCTTATTTCCTCCTTTAGAGGATGTATGAATTGAATCTCCGGCCCTTCTATCTCAAAGCCATGGTTACCCGCGTAAATAACGCCGCTATTGCCGACGCGCTCTTTAATATCCGCAAGAGCCCGCCCGCTCACTATTGCAACCGTTACCCCGGGCTTGCGAACAAGTCGGTCAAGCAATTTCCTCATTTCGTCCGAAAGGTTGGCCATTTCAGGATTGTCCACGATTGGGGTCAATGTACCATCGTAGTCGCATAATAGCAATCTTTGCCTGGACTGCTTGATTCTCCGGCAGACGTCATTCCATACATTAAAAACATATTGCATGCTCTTGGAAAACTCATGCTGATTCGATTTTGACCAATTCGGTAATAATATCTGCGGCCCACCGGTAGATATTCTTCTCGCACACTCTCTGCCGCAACTTAATCATGCGCTTTTTTCGTGCATCTGCGGGCATTTGAATGGCAGCGTGAATGGTCTCAGCAATTTCGTCAATTGCGTATGGATTGATGAGCAACGCTTCCTCCAATTCCCTGGAGGCGCCGGTAAATCGGCTTAATATCAGGACACCGTCTTCATCTGTCCTGCTGGATATAAATTCCTTTGCAACCAGGTTCATGCCGTCATGAAGTGAGCTTACCAGGCAGAAACGGGCTATCCTATTGAAAGCCAGCAATGTAACGGGAGATTTGTGCTCCTTGATATACGTTATGGGTTTCCAGCCCGCAGTCTGGTGTTTACTGTTTATCTGCTCAACCAGATTATCGAGCTCAGCGTTCAACTCCTGATATTTTTTAATTTTCGTGCGGCTCGGTTCAGCAAGCTGAAAAAAGACCAGTTTATTCTTGTATTTCGGATACCTGGTCAGCAGCAAATCAATGGCTTTCAACCTTTCGGGAATGCCTTTTGTATAATCGATGCGGTCAAGCCCGATACCTATTATTTCGTCCTTCAAGCCGAACCTTTTTTTCAGCGCCGTTATTTCCTTGCTGACTTCCGGTTTCTGAACATTTTCGCATATCCTATCAAAATCGACGCTGATGGGAAAAGGAGCTACAAAAGTCGTGTGATCGCCGTGGCAAACCGAAAACCTCTCGTAGTCGATCCTGCATTCCAGTGTCCTATCTACAGTATCCAGGAAGTTGTTACGATGATAAGCGATGTGAAAACCGAGAAGATCGTTTCCCAACAAACCATATAAAATCTCATTCTGCCAGGGGCAAATCCTAAATGCTTCCCGGTTGGGCCATGGTATATGCCAGAATTGAGCTGAGACGACGCGTTGGTTTTTTGCCTTTATCATCCTTGATAATAGCGTAAGATGATAATCCTGTATAAAAACGAAAGCTTTCCGGTCGCCGATTTCATCCAACACGGCATCGGCAAATAGCCTGTTTACATACTTATAGGTATTCCAATCTTCGATATTAAATTCAGGGCGCTGGTACACAATATGGCACAAAGGCCACAGTGTTTCATTAGAAAAGCCGAGATAATATTTGTCGACCTCGCTTTCCGTCAACCAGACACGCCGCAGTGTGTAATTTTGCGTATCCGGAGGAACCAAAACGCGGTTGCGGGCGTCCACCACCGCCCTGTCGGCGCTTCCACTGCCGTGTGCAACCCAGGTGCCGCCGCAGGCGCGCATAACCGG
>JBFYUA010000028.1:0-8418 GCA_041300305.1 Dehalococcoidia bacterium
TTCAGCCGTACATCACTGTACGATTTACTGTTTTCCAACGGCATAATGGCACATCTCCTCAGGTAAAAGTGGTAACCTTCATCCCGTCTACTCGCTGCATTTACTGCATGGGGTTCGGTCAGTACTGGACTTCGTTTTGTTTAGCGAACTCATCCGCCCCAAGATGGCCTTATATACGGTTTTTGTTCATCGAGTCAGGACGTTGCCTCGGGCTTATTTCAGATTCCACCTCATGGTGGACACCCTTGCCTTTGGCTAATAGTTCTATTGCCAGGCCTATAGTGGACTTTCACCACCAAGTTATCGCTCATGCCGAGCACACTAAAAACGGGAGGGGCGGCTTATGCCGCCCCTCCCGTGCTATCCAGTGCCTGAGAAGTTGTGATTACACCCGGCGGGTTTTGAAGATGAGGACCAGGGTGACGATCACGAGGATGGCGCCGATGGCGATGATGACCCAGACCCATACCGGTGTTGCCGGTTCCGCGGGCGGAGGCGCCGGAGGCGCCGGTGCGGATTCGGTCTGCATGCTGAAGGTGGCGGACCAATCACTCGGGATTTCCAGGCCGTTGACTTCAAGGGCCTTGACGCGCCAGAAGTAATTGGTGCTGTAATCCA
Source organism: Dehalococcoidia bacterium (assembly GCA_041300305.1). Taxonomy (GTDB): domain Bacteria; phylum Chloroflexota; class Dehalococcoidia; order GIF9; family UBA5629; genus CAIMUM01. Next base: position 619 of record JBFYUA010000028.1, read on the forward strand.
GCGTGCCGCTGTATTCGTAGCCGGTGGTGGTGGTGGTGGTGGCGGTTACGACCAGCGTCTTGAACTCAGGATCCTTGGCGAGGTCGAACTGGTACTTGGTGGCCTCTTTCCAGGGGCTCCATGAGAAGGAAGCGGGCTTTACCTTGCAGCCGATGCAGCCGTTGTTGGGGGCCAGTAGCTGTACGCCGTAGTACGGGGTGTTGACGATGAAGCCCGCCTTTACGGTGAAGCTACGCTTTTCTGACCATGGACTGCGTGCGAGTTGCTGTGTTGCAGATTGAAATGCACGTATCCTCCACCAGTAGATGGCGCCTGCTTCAGGCAGCGCACCCGGGGCTATCCAGGCGGCCGGTGAAGTCATGTTGGTGGCATCCATGGTAAACTGGATTTGGCCTGTCACAGCAGCGATATTCGCCGCATTGCTGACAGCCGGATTAATCCTCATTGTCATGGCCTTGTCCTTGGCAATCTGCAATTCATAAACAGTAGTCAGGCAAAGCTGTTCCCAGCTGAAGTCTATCTGCTGGTTGCGTCCCGTTACCGGATCCGCTCCCACCAAGAACTGGTCAGCCGGGGCCTTCAGGATGGGGCCCTTCTTGGCCAGGCAGTCTGTGTAAGCCCAGAGCATGCCCTGGGGACCTGATCCCCATAACGGGAATGGTACTGGCTGCTGTCCCAGAAAGGGGGCATAGCCGGCAGCAACGGAACCAATGGCAGCATCATAGCCAAACACTCCGACGACCGGGGCTCCGGGGCGCCACCAGCGACCGGTAAGAGGTGCGACTGTTCCGATAACTGCTCCCCTCTCGTCGTCAATAGCGTAGAGGGTGGTGTTGGTATCCAGCGTGCAGCACCCGCAGTACTTGAGCGAGGAGGGTTCAAGTGTAAAACTCACACCGGAGGTGGTGAGCGGTGTGAATATGTCCAGACAGTCCCAGCTGATGCCCGGTTTAGGCATGCCTTCACGTGGTTTCAATGTGCGACATACCGCTGAGTTGACAACCGGTGTGGCTGCGGTCCATCTGGATCCGTTAATAACGTTATGCGCCGAGTACAGCGCTGGCTGGTCTCCCCCCGTCCAGGCTTGAACCAGACCGAACTGGCCACGGATGTGTGGAGGACGGACTGTGCCGGCAGGCCAGGCGATGCCAGTTGCGCCATTCGTAACCTGCATCATGTCATTGTCGGACCAGCGGGACCATGACGGGGCGGTGTTGCGGTAAACCGAGCCGAGGCCGTTGACGACAAGGGTATCATCTGCCATGTAGACGAAGGAGTTGTTCTTGAAGTCCACATCGAAGATGACGTGATTGTTGCCGTGTCCGGCCAGTGCGCCCGACTGTCCAAAGGTCACACCCTTGTCAGCCGAGTAGGCGACCGGGTACTGAGAGCCGGCGGCCGAGCCGACCAGCACTTTGCCGTCAGGTACGGCCACGATGGTGTGGGCCAGGTCAAGGTTCGTGAAGGCGCTGGCCAGGTTGGTGGACCAGGAGGTGCCGGTGTAGGGCAGCCTCTGGACCATGCCCAGCCTGCTGAGTACGTATATGGTGGTGCTGGATTCGAAGGCAAAGTCCTGTACTGCGCTCCTGGGCGTGAGGTTGGCCCAGTAGTCGCCAAAGTCAGGCGACCATGCCATGGCACGTGAGCCCTGTGCGGCCCAGCCTACGATCTCGCCGTCCTTCTTGTCGGTGCAGGAGTTGACGACGCGAAGAATGGGCAGGTCGGTCTGAGCGGCAGAGGTGCAATTTATCTCCGTGACGTGCGTGAAAACGCGCTCCCAGTAGGTGCCCAGCGGGGGCACCGCGGGAAGCGGCGCCGCGACGTTGGGGTTGATGGTGGCGCGCCAGACGCTGTCGAATTCGTTGCAGAATGCAGCCGCGGCGGTGTTGCGGTTGACCGAAGCTAAGTAGGCGGTGGTGCAGTCAGGCGCCACGGCAACGTCGTTGAACCAGTCGATGGTGGTGTCGATGAGGGCGATCTGGTTCCAGGTTTCGCCGTTATTGCGTGAGATTGCAAATGCGCTCTCATCGTTGGTGATAGCGTTCCAGTACTGTTGCTGCCACCAATTAAGCGGTGCAGCGGCGGAAGCAACTATTGCTGCAACTCCTACCGGGGGAGCCGGAGCATTGGCAGCACCGGTGGTCAGAAGGCCGGGGGCCCCGGCGTAAACGGTGTACGGCAGCGAGCCGGTGCTGACCAGGCCCAGTGAGCCGTCGGCGTTCCAGCCTACCAGCGCGGCGCCGTCGCCTGCATGGTTATTGGCGGCGCATACTGCCTGGTTGGCCGCGCCGGTGGTCGGCTTGAGCGCCGGGTACCAGCACGGGACGGGGCAGGTGGTGGGTGAATCGGTGAACCAGGTGGGCACGGTGGCGGTGCAGGGGAAGCCCATGCGCTCGCCGGCCAGCAATTTGCCGCTGGCATAGGTGCCGAAATAGGCGATGCTGTAAATGGCCTTCTCGGGAGTGGTGAAGGTGTCCATAAGTTCGTAAATAACTGTGTCATCCACCCTGAAAATGCCATCGCGGTTGGCAGCGACCTTTGCTGCGCCTCCATTGTAGGCATCAAGGCTGATATAGGCCCTGCGCAGTGAAGCCGACTGACCGGAGAAGTCGGACGGCAGCTGCAGGCAGGCGGTGTTGAGGTTATTAATGTCCGGTGAGTCGCCGGCCAGAGCAGCGGTGTTCTTGACCTCAACCCCGACAAATCCATAGGCATAGCCGCTGGCGGTGATGGGGGTAAGGTTCATTTGCAGGTCGCGGAAAGCCACGTTGAAGCTAGTGGCGTTGGCTTGCTCCGGCCCGCCAGCTGCGGCGTTGGCGTAAACCAGGGCCACTGAGGAATCGCCGCTGTAGGTCGGCGAGAATTTCAGGTCATAGTAGTATAGTGCTGAAGCGGGAGCGACGCCCAGCGCCACTGCTGCGACGCCGTTGGGGTTAGTCTGGCCCTGCCAGGCGGTGAAGCCCAACGAAGAGCGCACTACCCAGCGGCCGCCGCCTGCGGCGGTGGTGCCGAAGCCGATGTCGCGCTTGCCGCCGTAATCGACCGAGATGTCGATACAGCGAATGGTCTCGTTGGCAATCAGGTTGACCGTGCCGTCAAAGGCCAGGTCCCAGGTCGCACCGGCATCCATGGTGATCCAGATGTGCCTGGGGCCGGGGTTGGCTGCCGGGGGTTGCACAGCGCCGGTACCGGGAGCGGGAACGACGACGCCTTGGTCCGTGGTCACTATCCAGACCTTGGAGTCATCGGGAGCGATGGCCACCTGGAAGGCGTTCAGGCCGCCAGGGGCGAGCGGGTGCTGGACGAGGGAAAGCACACGCGTAACAGAGGCCGAGATACCGCTGTTGTTGGAGTAGTAAAGCATGTTGCGGTACTCTCCGATGGAAGACGCCCAGGCATTTACAGCGCCCTGGGGGCAATTGAGAGCGACCACACCGCCCGTAGTGGGATCAAGGAACGTGCGGGCGACCCAGACAACGGACATGCCGTCATTGCCAACAGCCATGTCGAGTATTTCGTTGCCATAGCCGGTCTGATCAAAAGGCCAGTTAGCCAGGGCATACCAGTCAATGCCGGCATCCGGCCCATGCCAATTTAGTATGTCATTTTTGCCGGATACGGACCATGGTGTGGAGACGGTGTCCCACTTCATGATACCCGGGTCTGCCGCTACCGGTGACGGCACGGCGATGTTCATCGGGACCACGAAGGACGCAACCATCAATATAGCTGCAAAACCTCCAAGTATACTTATAAAGCGATTTATCATTATTCCTCCTGATTCTTAGGTCAAATAAAACGGGCTTGCATTGACAACCTTTGAACTATTATATGTTTCACCTCCGGTCAAATATTTTCGTCATAAGGATTCCTGACGATATTTCTAATGATAGAGGCGAAGCATTAACTGAAAGTTAAATTGTCATTAAATTGCAGTGAAGTTTTCCGGGGCACTTAAGTAACACGTACTTTTTAAGCAGTCTAACCAAGCAAAAAAACAACAGATCCGCTATTGATTAAGTCCAAAGGTAATCTGGGCCTTCCAATAAAATCACAATGACTTTGACAGTCGCATAGTAAAAGAATATTATCCTGATAACGACCTGAATGATAAATATTTTAATCAGTATCGGGCCGGGCCAGGGTTGTCTTGTCCGGAATAGCCGTTGGAAGGATGAATAAAATACTATGAATAAATTACTTACCGCCCTTGTCTCGGCGCTGGTTCTATCGGCAGTGATAGTTTCAATGGCTATGTGGAATGCCAATGGCAACCTGGTTGATTTCATCGCCGGCCAATCCGAGCCGGAGCCCAAAACTCTGCAGGCGGACATCAGTGTAAAAGGAGCAACGGCCGGCCAATCGTACGCAGCTCAGGTTAGCACAGACACAAGTACCCCGGTCAACACAGTCTCCAAAGAATATATCTCCTTTGCCATTGATTCCTCGCAGGTTGTGGGCGGCAAATGGTGGAACCCGACAGCCGGCGGGACGGAGATGGGTTCCGGCACCGTGCACGCGCCGACCTTCAATTTCAACCAGCCGCAGCTCGATAAAATGGTACAGGCGCTGGCACCGGCCTACCTGCGCATCGGCGGGTCCGAGGCCGACAAGATTTACTACAGCATGCAGGACACATCGGACTTCCAACCCAACGCTCCGCCAGGGTATAAATCGGTCATGACCGCCAAACAGTGGGACGACGTGAACGCTTTTGCCTACCGCAACGGTCTGAAACTGGTCTTCACCCTCAACGCCGGCCCATCCTCCAGGAAAGACGACGGAAGCTGGGACGGTACCAACGCAGCCGAATTACTCAAGTACACCGCTGAGCACAACTACAAGGTTGACCTCTGGGAACTGGGCAACGAGCTCAATATCTTCTGGTTCGTCCACGGGCTGAAGGCACAGGTCCCTCCCCAACAGTACGATAAGGACCTGGCGGCCGCCCGGGCCCTGGTCAAGCAGTATATGCCTTCGTCCCGCTTCGCCGGACAGGGCAGCGCTTTCTGGCCCTTGCTGGGTGAGCCCCTGAACCTGTTTTACGGTTATATGCCACAGTACTTAGAAAGGTCTAATGGCAAGATTGACCTGGTATCCTGGCATTACTACCCCCAGCAATCCAGGCGCGGCCCTATCGCCGTGAGGCGCGCTTTCCCGTCACGCCTGCTCGACCCCAAAAACTTAGATGAGGTCAAACACTGGGCAGAGCAGATGAAGAAATGGCGTGACAGCTATGCGCCTGGCAAGCCGGTCTGGCTGGGAGAAACCGGCAATGCCCAGTTCGGCGGCGAGCCCGGGCTTTCAGACGTTTACCTGGGCGGCCTGTGGTGGATGGACCAGCTTGGTCTGCTGGCGCGCAGCGGCCACGACACCGTGGTACGCCAGAGCCTGGCAGGCATGAACTACGGCATGATCAATGACGTTGACCTCACCGCCCGGCCGGATTACTGGAACTCGGTACTCTGGAAAAAATTGATGGGCACACTGGTCTACGACGCAAAGGTTGGCGGTGACCCCTCAGGAAAACTACGTGCTTATGCGCAGAGCAGCGCCGGAGATGAAGCGGGTTCGTTGACCATCCTGCTCATTAACCTCGACCACCAGCGCAACGCGGCGGTATCATTTCCCGGCCTCGATGTTGCGGGCAGCCAGGTTTACCAGTTCACCACGCCAGACATTTTCGGCGCCAGGGTTTTACTGAACGGCAGTGAACTCGCATTTACCCGGGAAGGCAGCCTTCCTGAAATAAGGGGCCGGCAAGGGACGGGGTCCGGCGGCGACATCACCCTTAACCCTCTTTCATACTGTTTTGTCACGTTTAAATTGCAGTGACTTACGCAGGGCTTTTCCCCTTCGACATGATGCTCCATTGCATAGCTGCTTTTTGAACCGGGTCCCAGGGGCTGGACAGGGGTGGAGTATATGCGAGGTCAAGATCGCAAATATTTTCAACCAGCATGCCGTTATAGAGCGCAGCAGCAATTATATCAATTCGTTTGGCGACTTCAGACTCGCGATGGCCAACGATTTGCGCGCCCAGCAAGCGTCCCGTGGGACGGTCGCCAGTTATACAGATAGTCATCTCCCTTGCACCCGGATAGTATGCATTGTGGTCCAGGCTGGTCAACGTGACGGTCAAAGGATCGAAGCCGGCCTTAGCTGCCTGTATATCACGCAACCCGGTCCCGGCTGCGATCAGGTCAAATACCTTGACCACCTGGGTTCCCAGGCTGCCCTGAAATTCACGGTTTCCTCCCAGCATGTTTTCACCGGCTACCCGGCCCTGCTTGTGGGCAGTGGTTCCCAAAGGCATGTATACTTTGCTTTTGAGGATATGGTGCCAGGTCTCGGCGCAATCGCCGGCGGCCAGTATATCCGGGATATTGGTGGCCATGACCCGGTCCACCCGGATAGCCCCCGCAACCCCCAGGGCAATACCAGAAGCTTCGGCTAATTGGCTGGAAGGTTTGACTCCCGTAGCTACCAGTACCATATCCGCCATCGAGGTTTCACCGGTATCTGTATGAATAATCATACTATTGTCTATGTGCTCAATGCTCTGGACGGCCCTGCCGGTTATAACCCTTACACCCCTGGATTCAAGTTCGGTCCTGATAAGCCGACCAATCAAGGGATCCAGCGTTGTTAATATCTCAGGGGCAAACTCCAATAAGGTCACATCTATCCCGCGGTGGGACATTGCATCGGCCATTTCCAGTCCAATATATCCACCGCCGATAATGACACATCTACGCGGATTATTCTGCTCTATGAATTGTTGCATAGCGAACCCGTCCGCCATCCAGCGTAAAAGGAAAACGCCGGCCTGTTCCAATCCAGTAATCGGCGGCCTGACTGATTCAGCCCCGGTTGCTATCAATAGCTTATCGAAAGCAATTTCCCGGGTCTGACCTTGACTCGAAATTGTACGTATGTTTTTTCTCTCAGACGAAATTACCTCCACGCGCTCATTGAGTAGCAGGTCGATGCCCAGTCCCTCAAACTCCTCTGCATTGTGATGGGCCAGAGTGTGCCAGTCGACGACCTCTCCACTCAAGAAAAACGGCAACCCGCAGATACTGAAACCGGGATAGGCATCAGCTACGACAACGGTGACATCGGTTTGTGCACCAAGCTCCCTGACGCGCAGTGCCGCGCTGATCCCGGCATCACTGCCCCCAATAATAACAATATGAGACATTCAGTTTTCTCCTTTTCACACAGGTCCCTGACTACTTAGTATATCAATCCATACCGTATGCTACCTCTTCGTAAATAGGCTGTCATTTCTTGCGGGCAGGCGGACCGGCGGTCCTCTTTCGTGACAGGTACCTGAGTAACCCACCGAAGAGTTCACAGGAAATTCGGTTGATAAATCCCGGGATGAAAACGACCTTCTTGTTTCTCATAGCCTGCCAGGACTGCGCCGCGACCTTGTCTGCCGGCATCCACAGGAACTTGTGGATAGTGGAAAAATCGACATCCTTGTACTCCTCAACCGAGTGGAAGCCCGTGCGGGTAAAACCAGGGCAAAGCGCCTGTACCCTGATACCGGCGCTCTCCACCTCCAGCTGGAGACACTCCGAGAAGGCAATCAAATACGCTTTTGTGCCGTTATAGATAGTGTTTCCAGATACCGGCAGGAAGGGCGCCACCGATGCCACATTGACAATAATTCCCTCTCGCCGTGCAAGCATGCCTGGCAGAGCAGCTTTAACCAAGCGCGTGGGAGCAGTCACGTGAAGGGCAATCATATCCAGTGACTTGCCGATATCCACGTCAACAAACGGGCCAAGC
>JBFYUA010000055.1:0-11922 GCA_041300305.1 Dehalococcoidia bacterium
AAGATAAACCCAAATCAAAACTCAATTTAAACCGGGTGGATATGCCCCGCCAGGACCCCCTTGTCAGGGCGCACAATTACAATGAGGTCGCCCTTGGATACAGTGATGACATGGCAAAACAGGAGGCCACGCGCTGCATACAATGTCCCAAGCGCCCCTGCGTGGCCGGCTGCCCGGTGAATGTGGATATACCTGAATTCATCAAGGCCGTCAGGGACGGCAATATGCCCGATTCGGTTAAAATCCTCAAGAGCAAGAACGCCCTGCCGGCCATCTGCGGCAGGGTCTGCCCGCAGGAGACCCAGTGCGAACAGGTGTGTTCGCTGGGCAAGAAAGGCGCCCCCATCGCCATCGGCCGCCTGGAGCGCTACGTGGCCGACTGGGACCTCGGCCATAAAGAGCTGGCCTCTCCCACGCAAATACCACCTCCCAGCGGGAAAAAAGTCGCAATAATCGGTTCCGGCCCGGCCGGGCTGACCTGCGCTGCCGACCTCGCCAAATTCGGCCACCAGGTTACCATGTTCGAAGCCCTGCACACCGCCGGGGGCGTCCTCATGTACGGCATACCCGAATTCAGGCTGCCCAAGAACGTGGTCCAGGCGGAGGTAGATTATGTTAAATCCCTGGGTGTCGACGTTCAGCTTGACTCCGTGATGGGCAAACTTGCCACCGTCGATGACTTGCTGACAACCGGTTACGACGCCGTATTCCTCGGGACAGGCGCGGGTCTCCCCATGTTCATGGATATACCCGGTGAAAACCTCAATGGCGTATATTCGGCCAACGAATACCTCACCAGGGTCAACCTGATGAAGGCTTACCTCTTCCCTGAATACGACACACCCATAAAGCTCGGCAAGCGGGTGGCTGTTATAGGAGGGGGTAACGTGGCGATGGATAGCGCGCGCTGCGCGCTGAGGTTAGGAGCGGATAAAGTATATATCGTGTACCGCAGGTCGCGCACCGAGATGCCCGCCCGCCACGAGGAAGCCGAGAATGCCGAAGAGGAAGGGATCATCTTCAAGCTGCTCACCAACCCCAAGCAGATCGTCGGCGATGATAAGGGCTGGGTCAAGGGCATGGAATGTTACGAGATGGAACTGGGTGAACCCGATGCCAGCGGCCGGAGGCGCCCCGTCACCAAACAGGGCAGTGAGTTCATTATGGACGTTGACGTGGTGGTGGTCGCGCTCGGCACTACGCCTAACCCGCTTATCCCGGCCACCACGAAGGGCCTTGAGATTACCAAACGTGGCACCGTAGTAGCGGACGAGCAGTCCGGCAAAACGGTCAAGGACCGTGTGTGGGCAGGAGGCGATGTCGTCACCGGCGCCGCCACCGTCATCAGCGCCATGGGCGCCGGCAAACGTGCGGCTGAATCAATACATGCCTTCCTGACAGGTACTGGGTGAAGGGCTGATACAACGACTGCAAACCTGGTCTATTGGATGCTCAATAAGGATTACGTATTGACATCATATATCGGCTCATGTATAGTAGCTGGCAAGTAATTCAGAAGCCTGGAAAACAGGAGTAGTCTGAGGAGGAATTTATGAAAAGGTTTTTGGCGGTGGTAATTTTGTCTCTGGTTGTGGTGCAGTTGTGTTTATTGCCATTAGCAGTATCTGCACTGGATCCAGTTCTGCCCTGTCCTTCCGTTGTTACACTCCCCGTTACTAATATAACCAACCATACAGCTACACTAAACGGAAGCGTGACCATTCCCGGTTGGGCTAAACTTGCGGTACCGGATGGAGTGGCTCCCGCTTCGTTACAATACGTTATTGAGGGTATAACGGTTTCGTTCCGTTATGGCACTGTTCCAGGTGTTTATGCCTTTGAAACCACGGCAATTCCCGTGAATGAATCCCGTACTTTTCTGACTAATATTATCGGCTTATCTCCGTGCACGACTTATTATGTTCAAGCGAAGGTGACAGGCACTCCACCCGCAATATTTAATCAATTTGATGACGGCCTAAAAGGGGCTGGCGTAGGCTTGGATTACAAAAATCTGCAGCAACTTTTTAATGCACCGTGCTCTGATTCTTATGGCTCCGTAGTAACATTCCAGACCACCGGCTGCCAGGTGGGTACAGGTGCGCCAATATCACACGGCGCTGGAGGGCAGGGCACTACAAATTCATACTCCCCGCCGGCATCGATTACCAACATCCAAACCCAAAGCGCTTCTCTATCTGCCAAAACTGTCACGCCCGGCACGCCCATCGCTGTGACCGCCGATATCGCAAATAAGGGCACTGCCAACGGCAGTAAAAAGGTCACTGTGTACATTAACGGCCAGGTGGAAACCACGCAGGGCGTAACTGTGAACAGCGGCGGTTCCACAAAATTGACCTTTAACGTCTCCCGCAGCGAGCCCGGCGATTATGCTGTGTACGTGGACGGCGTGCCCGCCGGCAGCTTCAAAGTGGAGCTGTTCAGGGAATCCGACGGTATACTCATCTTCAGCGCCACCCTGGTGGCACTGGCTTTCGTGGCCGGCATGATCATGCTCTGGCGCAGGCAGCGCGCTGTCCCCAGCTAAGAAATTTTTAAGTTAACTGGTGAGGGCCGCTGCTAAAGCAGCGGCCCTCTTTTCGTGCAATGAGCTTTTTAGGAAGCGCTCCTTTTAGAGACATCATCGATAACCTTCAAGGCTTTGACGATAATAGTGGCATGTGATAGATTAGGCTGAAGCATAAATTTGTGAGGTTGAAAATGCAGCGTTTATCTATTTTTGTTTTAGTCGCGGTTCTAATACTGGTGGGGTGCCTGTCTCCGGCGCCTGCGCCGGTTACCCTGGCATCCCCTGCTGATGGGAAAACTGCGGGTTCACTGACGCCCACGCTTTCCTGGAGCGGCGGCACGGCTGATACTACCTATACGCTGGTCATCGCGGGCGACAGCAATTTTCAAAATACGGCCGTAAACGCCGCCAACCTGAGATTGGTAAACTACACAGTGCCCTCCGGCAAATTGAATGGCGATGCGCTCTATTACTGGATGGTCCAGGCCAACAGGGGCGGACAGGCCTCGGCCTGGTCAGCCGCCAGGTCCTTCCGCACCCCCGGCGCCACACCGGTCAGGTCAGGCAATATACGTATCACCGCCACACTGGACGGCGTCCCCTGGAATGGAACGTTGAACTTCCGCCTCAGCGGCCCCTACGCCGATTCGGAAAACACGGTACCGTGGAGCTTTAACACCCTTCCTGCCGGCGGCTATACACTAACATATAATTTCGGCGGACCGCAGAATGCGGCACTATCAGACATCACCCCGTCCCCCACATTGCAGTTGGCCGCCGGCGCCACCGGTTATTTCACGCTGAACTTCCGCACAGCTTCCTCTTCCAGGTTAACGGTCGGCGCCACGCTGGACGGCGTCGAATGGTCGGGCAATGTAAACTACTCGATTTATGGGCCGTACAAAGACATCGACACCTATGTCTCGCACACCTTCATCGATGTCCCGGCGGGCGCTTACACGGTCTCATATAATTCGGGAGGCCCGCAGGGCGCAGTTTTCAGCGGCATTTCGCCATCGGCGTCTCAGTCCCTTTCCCGCGGCTCTGAGATAACCTATAAATTGAACTTTACTTCGAGCAGGGCGTCCAGCCTTGCGGTGACCGCGCTATATAACGGCGCCGCCTGGTCAGGCCCGGCGCAGTTCTCGCTTTCAGGCCCGGTATCAGGATCATATTCGTCGCTGCCGCTCAGGTTGGGCAGCGTCCCGTCCGGCACATACCGGATCAGTTACCAGTCCGGCGGCCCCGCCGGCACGTCCATGGGCGGTATAACACCGGACAGCACGCTGGTTATAGACGGCAGCAGGCCGGGGGAATTTACCCTGCATTATTACGCCCAACCCCAGAACGGCAGCGTAGCCGTCAACGCCACCCTGGATGGCACGCCGTGGTCGGGCCCGTTGAGCTTTGCCGTCAGCGGCCCTATCCAGAGTTCCGACTACCAGGTACCTCGCAGGTACGGTTCTGCGCCGGCCGGCTATTACACGGTAACCTACCTTTCGGGCGGCCCCACCAACTCCTCGTTTTCCTGCATTACTCCGGCCCCATCGCAATCTTTATCCGCAGGGCAGGCCGTTACTTTCACTCTGAACTTCGTCAGCCGCTCAAGCACCGGCACTATCATGGTCAACGCCACCGTGGACGGCCGTCCTTGGGTGACCAACCCCGGCTCGGGCCCGATCACCTATTACATCACCAAGCCGGAACTGGCCGATACCGAGGAATCGGTACCCGTCACGCTCCGGGATTATCCAACCGGCTCATACACACTGACCTATAACTCGGGCGGCCCCATAGGCGCTACGCTGACCGGCATATCGCCCTCCCCCAACCAGTATCTTGGCGCCGGCGGGACCATCGCCTTCACAATGAATTTCACCTCCGAATCCAGGGGCTTTGTCACGGTGGATGCTTCGCTTAATGGACGGTCATGGTCCGGCCCCGTGGAGTACGTGGTATCCGGGCCGTATGTCGAATCGGGGGACTCGGTATCCATGACCTTCCACAACGCCCCGCAGGGGACGTACAGGGTTGACTACCGGGGCGGCGGACCGGACACAGGCCGTTTCGCGGGAGTATCTCCTTCATCACTGGTGCTCCAACCGGGCGGCTCCATATCATTCACCCTGATGTTTACCAGCCTGATGCCGGGACCGATGCCCGGACCAGTGCCTAATCCCACACCCGGACCTATGCCTGGCCCGGTACCCAATCCAACGCCTTATGACCCTCCGTGGCCTGGACCCAATCCAACGCCGGAACCTGTGCCCGGTCCCATGCCCGATCCTGATGATGACGACCTGCTTTTACAGTAGCCTGGCCACTTGTGAAACTTCGCATAAAAAGATAATGGCGGCCGGCAATAAATTGACATCCATGCGGGTTTTCGATTATTATAATGCCAATTGAATATTTGAAAGGCTGTGAACGGGATTAGTAGGTTCCGCAGCGAAGGCTACAGAGAGTCGGTAATGGTGAGAGCTGACGCCGGAGCGGGAGTTGAATGGACCCGGGAGCCGCAAACCGAAAGGACTTCAGTCCGAGTAGGCTTTGACGCAGGGATAGCGTAATCACAATCCAGGGTATCGCCGGTAAAATGGCCGTACCTGATAAAGATGGTCCGGCAACGGACTAATAAGGGTGGCACCGCGAAGCTTAGCCTCTCGCCCCTTCGGCGAGAGGCTTATTTTATTATACGGAGGTTTGCAATATGGTATTTAATATGTGGCCCCCCAGGGCCGAACTATTTATTTAAAATTTGAGCAGCGTGTTATAGAAAAATATTAATTTATAAGGAGAACCTATAATGTCGAAAAAATTAACCAAGTATATCCTGCCCGAGAAGGACATGCCGACTTCCTGGTACAACATCCTGCCGGACCTGCCCGAGCCTATGCCCCCGATGCTGCACCCGCAGACGCATGAGCCTACCATTCTGCCCCCACCACTTTTCCCGGCAACACTAAATGATCAGGAGTTCAGCAAGCAGCATACCGTCGAAATACCTGATGAAGTACTGGACGTATACAAGATGTACCGTCCCACCCCGCTTATCCGCGCATACAGGCTGGAGCAGGCCCTGGGCACCCCGGCCCAGATATTTTACAAGTACGAGGGCGTCAGCCCGGCCGGCAGTCACAAGCTCAATACCGCCATCGCACAGGTCTACTACAATAAGAAGGCCGGCATTAAGAGGCTGGCGACGGAGACCGGCGCCGGGCAGTGGGGCAGTGCCCTTTCATTAGCCTGCGCCCACTTCGGACTCGAATGCAAGGTTTATATGGTCAAGGTCAGCTATAACCAGAAACCTTACCGCCGCATCATGATGGAGACCTGGGGCGGCAAGTGCGTAGCCAGTCCCAGCACCGATACAAAATTCGGCAAACAGGTACTGGCTGAGGACCCGAACTGCCCGGGCAGCCTGGGCATCGCAATCAGCGAGGCCTGCGAGGACGCCTTCAGCCGCGATGACACCAGCTACGCTCTTGGCAGCGTATTGACCCACGTTATACTGCACCAGTCCATCATCGGACTTGAGACCAAGAAACAGCTCGAAATGGCCGATGTCGAGGCCGACATCGTCATCGGCTGCGTGGGCGGCGGCAGCAATTTCGGCGGACTGGCCGTACCCTTCGTAAAGGATAAGATGAAAGGCAAGAAAATAGAGATCATAGCCGTCGAACCCACGGCCTGCCCCAGCATGACCAAAGGGCCGCTGGCCTGGGACCTGGGCGATGTCGCAGGCATGGCCCCGATCGTCATGATGTACACGCTTGGCCATACCTTCATCCCGTCTCCCATCCACGCCGGCGGACTGCGTTACCACGGCATGTCACCGCTGGTATCACACCTTTACAAACTCAAGTTGATAGATGCCAGGGCGGTCAACCAGAAGTCCACCTTCGAAAGCGCCATCCAGTTCGCCCGCACCGAGGGCATCATCCCGGCCCCCGAACCTGCTCACGCCATCAAGGTAGTGATCGACGAAGCGCTCAAATGCAAAGAATCCGGCCAGAAGAAGGTCATCGTCCTGGGACTCAGCGGACACGGCCATTTCGACCTGGGCTCCTACGAGCAGTTCCTCTCCGGCAAAATGGAAGCCGACGCCTACGATGAAGCCAAGGTAAAACAGGCGCTGGCGCAGCTTCCCAAGATAGATTATGTAGCCCCTAAGTAAGCGGTATATGAGGCGGCGGGGCAGAAACCCCGCCGCTTCATCATCCAGTTTCTAAATACTTCGTTCATCTTTGCCTGCTAAAATGACCTTGTGCTACAATCCCTGCACGTTTGCATAAAAAGGTTTTTCAATATGAAGAAATTAGTTGCCGGTTTGATCGTCCTACCCATCATGATATTAAGCAGCGCATGCTATTTTGAGTTCAGGTCTTCTTCAGTCCCACCGGAAAGCATAACGCCGGTAACGCCGATGGCGCAGACAGTGCAGGGCAATGTCACGCCGATCGACCCGTCCTGGAAATCACCTGGCGTCTCCAACAGTTCCATCATCCTGCCCAGCATAGCCGACGTGGTCGAGCAGGGAAACCCGTCGGTGGTTACCATAAGCACCGAGCAAATCGTTAATGACATGTTCAGCAGGCAACTGACGCAATCCGGCGCAGGTTCCGGCTGGATACTGGATAAAAAGGGCATTGTTGTGACCAACAATCACGTCGTCGAGGGCGCCAGCAAGGTAATCCTGCAATTCTCCGACGGCAGGACTTCCGAGGGCACTTCGGCCAATGTGTTCCGCGACCCGCTGACCGACCTGGCCATCATAAAAGTTGATTTGGCGAACCTGCCTGCGCTCACTATCGGGGACTCCGCAAGACTGAGGGTCGGGGACTGGGTGGTAGGCATCGGCAACCCCCTGGGCAAGGGCATCCGCGCCAAGGAGGGCACCATCAGCGGCCTGAAAGTATCGCTCTCCCTTGATGAGGAAGAATCACTGCATGACCTGATCGAAACATCCACCGCCATTAACCCCGGCAACAGCGGAGGACCGTTGCTCAATATGAAAGGGGAGGTCATCGGCATCACCAGCGCCAAGATCTCAGCAGTCGGCGTGGAGGGCATGGGTTACGCCATCAGTATAAATTCCGCGTTGCCGATCCTGCAGGAGCTCATCAGCAAAGGGTACGTGACACGCCCGTTCCTTGGGGTTGAGCTTTATACCGTCAATGATTACGTGGCCTATTATAACCGCCTGCCTATCAACCGCGGGGCGGTGGTCACCGTAGTGCAGCCCGGCAGCCCGGCCGCGCAAGCCGGTTTGCGCCGCCTTGATGTTATCTTAAAATACCAGAATAAGGACATCAGCAGTGCTTCCGAATTACTGCGTGAACTGCGAAACTCTAAAATAGGCGATGAAGTGACCATTACCTACATGAGGGGTAAAAATGCCCTGACCACATCGGCCCGGCTTACTACCAGTCCTCCGCCCAAATAGCCGGGGCGCGTTTGATCAGGCCGGCGTTTTTAAGTCGCCTGTTTGGTGATAGCCAGTGTTAATTCAATGCCCGAGAGTTTAAATTTTTCCGTGTGGGCCGCTTCGGCGGGGACACCCTTTAATAACGCTGTCGACAGCGTTTCCTGCCGGATATAACCGGCGAAACCCGTCATCACGGCCTGGACCTGTTCGCCGCCCTCGTAATACGTCTGAATATGGTCGGCGATCTCTAATCCAGCCGCCCGTCTCATGGTCTGGATGCGCCTGACTATCTCCCGGGCCAGTCCTTCCTGCAACAATTCGGGGCTTATTACCGTCACCACACCCACCTGGTAATCGCCTTCAACCGCCACAGACATCCCCTTGTCCTCTTTCAATTCTTCAGAAGTAAATTCAATATCCTTAACATTTAATTCGTCGAGAATTTGAGAACACAGGCCCTTCAGGGCTTCCCGTTCGCGAGCGGACCTGGCCCTGACCACCACCCTGGGCAGCGGCTGCCTGACCTTGACAGCGCTCTTGGACCGCGCGGCCCGCCCCATGCTGCAGACCTTCATGGCAAGTTCGGTGTCTTCAATTATGCCACTATCCACCAGATCCGGGTTTGCCACGGGGAATGAGACGAGATGCACGCTTTCCGGCGCTTTGCTATCCACGTTCCTCACAAGGTTCTGGTATATCTCTTCGGCCACAAAGGGGATGAACGGCGCCAGCAATTTGGAAAGCGTCACCAGCGCCTGGTAAAGGCAATTATAGGCTGAGAGCTTGTCGTCGTCGTTCTGGCTCTTCCAGAAGCGCCTCCTGCTGCGCCTCACGTACCAGTTGGAAAGGTCGCTGACAAAAGATTCTATCTTGCGTCCTGCCGTCGTCGGGTCGTAATTATCCAGCAACCCGTCCACTTCCGAGATCAATTGGTTTAACCGGGACATCAGCCATTTGTCCAGTTCCGAAGTCACCGTAACAGGAACTGCGCCGGGCACAAAATTATCTATATTGGCATATATCACAAAGAATGAGTAAGTATTCCAAAGGGTCATAAGGAAATTACGCATTACCTCCACGACCATATCCGCTGACATGCGGCGCACGTTGCCCGGGGGTCCTGAGGTAAACATATACCACCTGAGCGCATCGGCGCCCGAAGAGTCCAGCACCGCCCAGGGGTCGACCACGTTGCCGCGGGTCTTGCTCATTTTCTCTCCCTGTGCGTCCTGGATATGTCCCAGGCAGATGACGTTCTTATAGCACGGCTGTCCGAATACCAGTGTCGATATGGCATGCAGGCTGTAGAACCAGCCCCTGGTCTGATCGACGGCCTCCGATATATAGTCCGCCGGGAAGCTTTCCTTGAATTTGGCCTCGTTCTCAAAGGGGTAGTGCCACTGGGCAAAAGGCATGGCGCCCGAGTCAAACCAGCAATCGATAACCTCGTTCTGGCGGGCCATCTTTCCGCCGCATTGCGGACAATCGTAGCTGATTTCGTCCACAAAGGGACGGTGCAGGTCCATATCACCGGCGAATCCTTTTAACCCCTTCCTGGCCTTTATCTCCGCTAACCCGCCCAGGCACTCAAAGTGATTGCACTTTTCACAATTCCAGATGTTGAGCGGTGTGCCCCAGTACCTCTCCCTCGAGAAGGCCCAATCGACGTTATTCTGCAGCCAATCGCCGAAGCGGCCTTCCTTGATGTGTTCAGGATACCAGTTTATCTGCCTGTTGCCGGCGATCATTTCGTCCTTTTTCGCAGAGGTCCTGATATACCAGGTCTTCTTGGCGTAGTAAACCAGCGGCGCGTCACACCTCCAGCAGAAAGGATAAGTATGGGTGATGCTGCTGCTTTTATACAGCAAACCCCTTTTGTCTAAATCAGCCAGGACCTCCGGGTCGGCCTGCTTAACAAATTTCCCCGAGAAAGGGTATGTCCCGGTCATATTGCCCGCCAGGTCCACCGGCTGCACGAAATCCAGGTTGCCCTCGAGTCCCGCCTGGAAATCGACTTCGCCGAAGGCAGGGGCTATGTGCACAATGCCCGTCCCGTCTTCCATGGATACAAAATCGGCATTTATCGTTTTGTAGGTCAGGTGGGGGTCAGGGGCCTGGGTATCGAACTGTCCCTGTTGTCCCGGACGGGCGCGCTTCCGCTCCACGTCGAATTCATGCGGGTTAAAAAGAGGGATGTACCGTGACCCGGCCAGCCGGCTGCCTTTTAATGTTTTTAATATGGGGCTGTCTCCCAGTCCCGCCTGCCCCATCAGGGCAGTCGCAAATACCAGGTAATGGCCCTGGTGCTCTATCACTGCATAGTCGTCGGCAGCTGACAGTGCCAGCGACGTGTTGCCGGGCAGTGTCCATGGGGTAGTTGTCCAGGCCAGGAAATAGGCCCTGCCCTCTGAAACGGCTTTGCCCAGCGAAAAGCCGGGTGTTTTTTCCCCGGCAATCTCCTCCGGCAGGGCTTTTATTTGAAATTTGATATACACCGAGGGGTCGACGGTGTCATCCTTGTATCCCAGTGCAACTTCATGTGAGCTTAATGACGTGCCGCACCGGGGGCAATGGGGTGTCACCTTATATCCCTGATATATCAACCCCTTGTCCCACAATTGCTTTATTGCCCACCAGCAGGACTCTATATAGGAATTGTCCAGTGTCACATAGGGCTGATCGATATCCACCCAGAAGGCAATCCTCTCAGTGAGTGAATCCCATTGTTTGAGGTATTTAAAAACGCTTTCACGGCACAGGGCGTTGAATTTCGCCACGCCGTAACTTTCAATCTGCGCTTTGCCAGTGAACCCCAGTTGCTTCTCGACCTCGAGTTCAACCGGCAAACCGTGTGTGTCCCAGCCAGCCTTCCTGGGCACACAAAACCCCTTCATGGTTTTATAGCGCGGGATGACGTCTTTGAAAACCCTCGACAGCACATGATGAATGCCGGGGTTGCCGTTGGCGGTGGGCGGGCCCTCGTAAAAAATGTATTTCGGGGCGGAGCTCCTGGCCTCGATGCTTTTCTCAAAGATACGGTTGGCGCGCCAAAGCTCGAGTATTTTCCTTTCAACTTCAGGAAAACTGACTTTGCTGTTAACAGGCTGGAACATTTTTAGCGCTTCCCTGGCTGAATCACCACACAGCGTCCCTCACCCTCACCGGTGCTCTGCGTACTAACGTCTGAATGGTTGGCCAGGGTTATATGAATGATACGCCGTTCATCCGGGGGCATGGGTTCCATACTCATCGGGCGCTTTCTCCTGGCGACCTGTTCATCCAGGCGCAGCGCGAGTTTTCTCAAAGCTTCGTAGTGACGCTTTTTGTACCAATCTACATCCACATTTACCGACACCCATTTCTTCAGCTTCTCAGCGACGATCAGCCTCACCAGGTATTGCAGGGAGGTCAGCGCCTGTCCTCTGCGGCCGATTAAAACACCGAGGTCATCGCCTTCTATATTGAGTGATAGCGGAGTATCTATATCAGGGGACAACTCAATATCTACAGTTGCGGGGATACCCATGGCCTGCAACATATCGCATAGCACCTGCCTGGCCGTATCCGCCTCCTCATTCTCCGTACCCGCTACCCTGTTATAATCCACATCCATGATTACCTTAATCCGGGCATCCTCCGCGCCCACTCCCAGTACACCGGATTTGCCCTTCTTCAGCACGATTATCTCCACGTCGTCCCGTGTAACGCCGAGTTGCTCCAGCGCTGCCCTGGTGGCTTCCTCGACCGTCTTGGCGCTTATTTCCAGTTCTCTCAATTCTTTTTATCACTTCCGTCTTTTAATGCCCGCTGCTGCTCAGGGGCGTCCGCTTGCGGCTGCGGCCTGAAAGAGGGGAAGGTAAAGTAACCCCAACCGCCGCCGACGAAGTACTGTATTACGATGCCGATTATATTGGATACCACCCAGTACAGGGCCAGGCCGCTGGGAAAAGACAACGTAAAGAAC
>JBFYUA010000059.1:0-2658 GCA_041300305.1 Dehalococcoidia bacterium
GTATCTTATAGCACACGACGCAAGGCCGTGGGCAGATAAATTCCATAAGGCCATGGCTGTGCGTGGGGCCGGTGTTTGCCTGATCGATTTGGGGAAGTTGGACCAGGCCGAGCGCCTCTTAGAGATCTCTCTCAGACTGGAAATCGGCAATAAGTTGGCCTTGAAGGAATTGGACCATATTCAGTACCTGCGGGCAGGAGGCACTTCACGCAAAGGAAACCGCACTAATACCATATATGGGTAATAAATGGGCATTCAGGGAATAGGGTCAAGTTCCCGGAAAATACCATCTTGTTGAAGTGGGCCATCAGGTTGCGCATTGCCGGTGTGGCAGTGAATGCGCCCGTTATTTGGGCTGCGGCCCGTGGCCGATGACCATTTTCCCGTGGAAGTAACGGTTGTACACGTCTTTGATGGTCTTTTCCCACTCGTAGGCGCCCTTTGTTTTCCTCAATGTCAGGCTGAAAATCTTGATATTCTGGGGGAGCTTGTCGGCCCTGTCTGAGCAGGGCATCAGTTTGACGCAGGGGAAATCGGTGCACTCGGAGCAGAACTGCAGCCCTTTCCCCCGGACGCAGACCCAGGTCGCGCACTGTTCACCTATTACCGGGCAGTAACCATCAATCGAGCGGCAACCCGTGCAGGTGACCTTCTCAGGCGGAAGATTTAACCTCGCCGCAAGCTGTTCCCTCATTTTCCCGTCGGTTATGGCCAGGTTAAGCGGGCACATTCCGCAATGTATCCCGCAGGGTGCGTGCAATGCATTCTTATCTACCATTTCTATGGCTCCATCGCAGGCTATTTTTCTAACGTCACCAGGTTCAGCCTGGGTACCCCCAGCGGATCGATATCGTAGTTCTTCACCCTGTGGTTGACCAGGATGTAGTTTTTACCGGACCACAACGGCATTACCGGCGCCTGGTCAACGACGATTTGTTCGGCCTGCCGGTATAGCTCAGTGCGTTTGTCGTAATCTGCTTCCACGGCGGCTTTATCCAGCAACCCGTCCAGTTCCTTGTTGGAAAAGTGGCTGCAGTTATACTCGGTGCCGCTGTAAAATAAGGTGTGAAGGAAGTTCTGAGGGTCGGGGTAGTCGGCAATCCAGCCCAGCGCAAACATCTCGTCAGCCTCTTCCAGCAAATTGTAATGGAAGGCGTTGGGCTCAAGCAGCCTTACGCTTACATCAGCCCCCAGTTCCTTCTTCCAATCCTGTATTACCGCGCCCAGGTAGTCTTCAACGTCAACCCCGCCCCATCCGGCAACGGTTACGGTGATATGCGGCAGCCCCGAGCTGTATCTGGATTTGGCCAGCAGTTCCCTGGCCTTAACGGGATCATAGGCGAGCGCCTTTAAATCCTTGTTATACCCGGGCATCCCGTCCGGTATTATACCGTTGGCCGTGGAGACCATGTCCTTCTGTATTATCCTGACGATGCGTTCCTTGTCCACCGCCATGCAGAATGCCTGCCGGACAAGGGGGTCGTCAAACGGCGGCTTGCCGGTGTTGAACCCCAGGTATTGCAGGCTGAATTCGGGGAAAATATGCAGCTGGTCATAAAAAGGGCCGATTTCGTCTTTGGCGCGGTCTATATAGGATTTGGATATCTCGACTACGTCTATTTTGCCTGTTTCGTACAGCGACATGGGGTTGCCCGCCAGCAGGTGGAAAACGACCTGGGCGGTGGCTTTCCGGCCGTAAAAATACTGGTTGGGCTGCAGGACTATCAACGAACCCTTGTTCCACTTCGTCAGTTTGTAGGCGCCGGTCCCGTTGGGCTTGTGCCACCAGTCACTGCCGGACTGGACATTCTTTTTATCGACAAGAAACGCGGTGGGATACGCTAACTTGGAGAGGAAGTAGGACTTGGGGGCGTCGATGGTAATGGCCAGTGTCCGGCCGTCAATTACCCCGACCCCGCTGATAGCCGCGCATTTACCGGACAGGACGTCCCCGGCCCCGACGATGTCGTTGAGGTAGGTGGACGCTGTCTGCGACCTCGTAGCAGGGTTGCAGGCCCTTTCGAATGAATATTTGAAGTCGTCGGCGCTGATTTTGCGGCCGTCCTGGAATCTGGCGTCCTCCCGCAGGTAAAAGGTGTATGTCTTGCCGTCCGCGCTGATTTCCCAGCGCTCGGCGAGGTCGGGCACGGGTTTTAGTTCGGAATCGAATTTTACCAGGCCGCTGAATATCTGCATCACGTAAAGGTGCGAGGACATCTCGCTGGAGATGGCCGGGTCAAGTGTCAGCGGTCCGCTGTCCCACAGGTTGAGCGTCCCTCCCGGCCCGGACGGTATATCGATATTTTCCAGCGATGTTTGGACCTGGACGCAGCCCGTTAAGGTTGACGCCAATAAAGCGAAAACCGCGAGGAAAGCCAGTGATGCAAAAAGCCGGCGTATAATCATGTTTTAACCTCAGATTAAATTTCTTGATTTCAGGCTGGTGTAGCCTTTGTCGCTGACAATGATATGGTCGATCACCGGTATCCCCAGCAATTCACCGGCTTCAACCAGTCTCTTAGTAAGATTGATATCTTCCGCCGAAGGCTCAAGGTCGCCCGACGGGTGATTGTGGACGAAAATTACGGTTGAAGCGTATGTCGAGATGGCGTCTTTGAATACCTCCCGCGGGTGAACGAGGCTGCTGTCCAGGTTGCC
>JBFYUA010000066.1:0-12989 GCA_041300305.1 Dehalococcoidia bacterium
CGAGGTCATCACCATCTCCACCAAGCGCTATTTCTTTCTCAACAAATATATCAACCTGGCCAGCAAGGCCGTTTCATACTGCTGCGGCCTCAACAGCAACCCGCACAGCTTCTTACAGTAACTGCCGGCTTTGGCTCTTTCACCAGCAAATATACGCCCGGGAGATTACTATCAACAACGATATCAAATCTCATATAAGTGCCATGCCCGCCTGGAAGAAGTTCACCTGATTTGCGCCGGTGGCAGCCGGTACCTTGCTCCTGCTGACCTTCCTGGTCCGGGCGCTTTGCCAGTACGGCACACTGGGACTGTTTGAGGTGACGGGCGCTTGCCCGTGATCATATATCAGTGATACCGGTGTCAGGTCTCTTCGGTATCGGCCTGCCGCGCCCGCCGGTCGTCGCGCAAATATTTATAGATTTCCCAGACCGTGGCGCCCACCGGCAGGGCCAGGATAATACCCCAGTAGCTGCCGATAAATCCTCCCACTGTCATCAACACCATGATTATAGCCGGGTCGAGCGGGAAATTCTTTTCCTGCACGAAACCCTGTACCAGGAGCACCACCACCTGGGCAGCCACGATGACCACAATTGCCCCGATGATAACTTCCGGCTTGAGCGCCAGTGTGACCATCAGGATGATGGCCGCCGAGATGAACGGGCCGATGATGGGTATGACCTGCGTGAAGGCCGCCACTGCCCCCAGGGCTACTGCGTACTCTACTCCCAAGATAGCCATGCCCAGAGAGACAAGGAACCCCACGGCGGCGGCCAGTATTAATTGGTAGCGGATATAGCGTCCCATTTGACCGCCGAAAATGCCGAGCACCTTAACGGTATGCCTGGACACCCCGGCCGGGAAGATATCGTTGAAATACTGCCCGTATTTCTCATAGTTTATCAGTACGAAGATGAGGAAGAAGGGCAATGTAATAAAGCCCAGGATGGTCGGTATGCTGGAAGGTATCACCGCAACGCTGCCGGCCACGAAATCCTGCACGAACTTGCCGACGGCCGGCCCCGCCTCTGCCACAGCCTTCTTTATCTGGGCGACTATATCAGCGGATAGCCTGGCTTCCATAAAATTCAGCCACTCGCCGATCTGCCCCATGCCCTTATTGACAAATTCCGGAGCCTTGCTCACCAGCGCCGAGGACGCGGTCACCATGGCCGAGCCTATATAGGCAATGAAGGCGATCAACAATACCGTGAAGAGGACGAAAACGATAATAACGGCAACCGCACGTTTAATTTTTTTCTCTTTTCCTTTGGGTGGCAGGGCCTTTTCCAGTCGGGTGACCACGGGCATGAGCAAATAGGCCAGCAATATGCCCACCAGGAACGGGATGAGCACCGGCATGGAGATCCAGCAGAGCCAGAGAGCCAGGGCAATGCCAAGCAACACCATGATGATTTTGACCGGCCGGTTAAATGTGCTGTTTGTCTCCGTCAATTTACCCCTCCAATTTTGCTATCATTAAACCAGCATAGTATTTTCTATATGCATATGTCCAGTTCAGCCAAACGCATCAGTGGATTTTAACAGGGAGATAAAAATGATAAGAAGCATCAAGGGCAAGACCCCGCAAATACACCCCACGGCATTTATCAGCGAGACCGCCTATATCGTGGGAGAGGTAACCATCGGCGAAAACTCAAGTGCCTGGCCCGGCGCGGTGATACGCGGCGATTTCGGCAGCATCAGCATCGGAAAAAATACCGCCATCGAGGATAACTGCGTTATCCATTCCTGGGACTGCATAATCGGGGACAACGTGATAGTGGGGCACGGCGCGGTCATCCACTGCAAGTCCATCGGCGACGGCTCCATGGTCGGCATCAACGCCGTGCTGCTACAGGGCGCCGAGATAGGTGAGCAATGCTTCATCGCAGCCGGCGCGCTGGTCACGCCCAATACCAAAATCCCTCCCCGCTCGCTGGTCATGGGCAGCCCGGCCAAAGTCAGGGAGGAACTCAGCGAAGAAAGGCTGCGCATTATGACTATGGGCAACGATGCCTACGTGCAACTTGGCCGGGAATATAAGCAGCAGGGGCTCTAAACCGGCACGATGTCCACGATGAACTCATTCGGCTTATCGGACGGCATGGTCCTGATGGTAGCGAAACCTTCGCTGAAGGCCTTCATGAAATCCAGCGGGTCGACGCAGCCCTCGGCTGCATAAGCCCCTTTAGCTTTGATCTGTCCGCCTGCCACCATCTTGGCCACCGTGACCAGCGTGCGGGGCGTGGTCGTCATCCCTTTGCCTACACCGGAAAAGGTCAGTTTTGTTTTAACGTTCTTTTTGAGACCGTAAACCTCGATGATAGTGCCACCGTAGCGGAATTCCCTGCCCTCAACCTTCCATTTGGCCATCTGCTCCTGCACCAGGTTAAAGGCCATGTGTGACAGGACTTCGATAGGAGCGACCTCAGCCCCGCGGATATTCACCGGCTGCATAAGGTAATCCTTGAATCCCGCTAACATCCCCATGGATAACCCCGGGACCTCCGGCCAGGTAGCCCCGGCGCAGATCACGTTCTTCACGCCCTTGACGTAACGCGGCAGCGTGAACGGCTCAGGATGGTCGCAATAAAGCAATTCGATCTTGCCTATCGGCTCACCGAACTCCACCGTAACCTTGCCGTCCTGGTCGAGCAGCTTGCCGTTAACATACTGGTGGGGGAAAGCAAAGCAGTGTATGCCGTGAAAATACTGCGCCAGGCCCACCTCGCTTAAAGGCGCCACCCAGAGTATATTTATGTCATCCACGCTGTCTAGCTGGTCGCAGCAATATTTGGCCAGTATATTGGTCAGGCCGGGGCTATCCCCCAAACCGCTGACGATGGTGATCCCCGCTTTTTTGGCCTCATCGTCGAGTGCCATGGCCTGGCTTACCCCGTCAATATCGTCGCAAACATCTACGCAGTCCTTGCCGGCGGCGATGCAGGCTTTATACACCTTGCCTGCGTTCCTGTAGAAGGGGCCGATGGTGCTGGCCACCACATCCGGATTCTCCTCTTTGATAAACTTAACAAAGCCGGCATGGTCGTCGATGTCCAGCCGGCAGGCCTTAACACGTTCCTTACCGAATTTCTCCGCGACTGCTTCAGCCTTGGCCAGGTCGATGTCCGCATTTACTACGGCGGCATCGCTGTATTTCACGAGCTGCCGCACCGCGCCTGCGCCGATGATGCCGCTGCCCAGTACGAGTATTTTCATGTGTGCCCTCCTGGATTTATTTTATATCTAATTGTAGGACGTACCTTCAGGTGCGCCCGCATTTTTCGGGCGGGTTTAAAAACCCGCCCTGCAGGTATCACTTTATCTCAATCAAGTAATTGCCATATTTAGTAATCGACGCCCGCGAGCCGGGCATGATCAATATGGTGGTGGTCGGCTCTTCGATGATGGCCGGCGCCGCTATACGGTTGCCCGGCTTGAGGTCCTCGCCCTTATACAGGGGCGTCTTCACCATACCACCGAGCTCCCTGAAATAGGCCTTCCTGGTACACTTGCTTTTTGCCGTGCCGGGAGCGGCCTTGGCTGCCGGGAAATCAGTCTTAAGTAGCCTGCCGATGGCCTTGATCCTCCAGTAGACGAACTCCACCGGCTGGTCCGAGGCGCTGACGGAGAATACTTTATGGTGCAGCTTATGGAAGTCCGCCACCAGCGCATCGAGCTGCTTCTGATTGCCGATGCTCTTGCTGCGCAGCGGGACGGGGAGCTCCCAGACCTGGAACGGATACCTGGCTTCGGCGTAGACCTGCAGCCTCCTCTGTTTTTTCGGTACCCGCATATGCTCGAAGAATTCCTCCGCCTGCTTTTCCAAGCTGGCCAGCGCCGAGTTAATGCCGTCAAAATCGAAGCTGCCGCTCTCGGTGAATTTGCTCAGGCTGAACTCAGAAGTTATGTCGGCGAAAGCGCCACCGAATGCGCTGAGCGCCCCGGCCACCCTGGGTATCAGTACCTTTTTAACTCCCAGCTCTTCAGCTATGGCGGAGATATGCAGCCCGCCCGCCCCGCCGCCCGATACCATCAGGTATTCGCGGGGGTCGATGCCCCTCCAGATGGTGATGTTCTGGATGACGTTTGACATACTGGCGTTGACAGCGCCCCACATGGCATAGGCCGCCTCTTCAATACTGAGCTGTAGCGGTGCTGCGACCTTTTCCCCAATTGCTTTAGCGGCCAGTTTCTTATCCAGCTTCATGCCTCCACCCAGGAAGTACGAAGGGTCGAGATAGCCAAGAACAACGTTGGCGTCTGTGACTGTCGGCTCGGTACCGCCTTTGTTGTAGCAGGCCGGGCCGGGCACAGCTCCGGCGCTGCGGGGTCCGATGTGCAGCAGTCCGCCGCTATCGACCCAGGCGATGCTGCCTCCGCCGGCGCCGATGGACTTGCTGTCGACCTTATTAATGCCCAGCGTATAACCGCCGACCAGTGTCTCCCTGGAGACCGCGATCTCACCACCGGTTATGCAGGCCACGTCGAAACTGGTACCTCCCATGTCGGTGGTGATGATGTTATCGATGCCGAGGTCGCTGTCCGCAATCAGCCTGCCGGCGATGGGCGCCAGCGCCGGTCCGCAGTCAACGCTAAAAATGGGCTTTTTCACCAGCTCCTCGGCCGATACCACGCCGCCGCTGGATGTAAGCAGTGAGAGCTGCCCTTGATAACCTATCGCCTCCAATCTTTTCTCAAGCCGGGTGACGTAGCTGCTGACCAGCGGTTTGAGTGAGGCGTCGATGGCGGTTGATGAAAACCGCCGGTATTCTCTGATGCAGGGATTGACCTGGTGGCTCAGGCTACAGGGTACGCCCGGCCATTCTTTTTCTATAATCCTGGCGATTTTCAATTCGTGGACCGGGTTGGCAATGGACCAGAGCAACGCCACCGCGATAGCACGAACGTTATACTCCTTGAGCTGGCGCAGGGCCGCATGTACATCGTCCTCGTTCAGCTTTTCCTCTATCCCGCCCTCGGCATTGATCCTTTCGCCCACGCCGATGGTCAGATACCTTGGAATATAAGGCTCGGGGTATTCCATCTGCCAGTTGTAAGGGTTTTCCTTACCGCCCTCGCGGGCGACCAGTATGTCCCTGAAGCCCTTGGTGCAGATCAGGCCGGTCTTGGCTGCCTTGCCCTCGATGATAGCGTTGGTACTGACGGTAGAGCCGTGGCCGAAATAGCCGCCTTCGATCGTGCTGCATTGCCCCATGAATTGCTTAAGGGGCAGGCTGAAATGGCCGGCCGCCATTTTTAGCGTTTCGATAAACGCATCGGTGTAGTTGCCCGGCGTCGTGGGTGATTTGAATATACTTACATTACCCCTGGAATCGGCCGCCACCAGGTCGGTAAATGTGCCCCCGATATCAATACACAATCTGTAGCTCATCTTGCAGCCTCCCTGTTCTTTTTCATCTCTTTTCTCAAGGCCCTGGTGGCCTCTGCTTCCACAGAGTAAAGCTCAATGTCCGTTTTAATCACGACACCGTATGTATCACGGGCTTTTTCCAGCGTGACATAGCCCTCGCGCGCGTCGTGCCGTACTCTCTCTGGATCGCGGTCCAGCGGGTCGCCGAAACCTCCGCCGCCGCTGGACATGGATATCATCTCCTCGGTAGGCTGGAGAGATTCCATCGATACCGTGGGAAGTTCCGTCTTTGTTTCTTCCCCTTTGGCAATTTCATATTTATACAGGCGCAAAGCACTGCCGGGCAGCCCGCCGTTGATCCCCTGCGGAGGATTGAAATGGCCGTCGGCAATGAAACCCCAGGAACCGGCGTCGTGCCTCGGCTTTTGCCTGCACTCTATGCCGATAGCGCCGCGCCACTGGCCCGCCCCGCCGGAATCGGGGATGACCTCGTGCTTGGTTATCAGCAGTGGCATAGCCTGCTCGTCGACTTCGATGCTGTCCATGTGAACCACGCCGGCTGTGACCGGTATGCCGTAGCCTAACCATCCGTCATATCCGTAATGGCCCGGGCCGCCTGCGCCTCCCATCATGAGCTGCCTGACATAAATAGCATTGTTCTTGCGCCAGTCGATGCCGAAGACGCTGCCGGCCGCGGCTGGCATGAAAGCGCCGTCCGCCAGGCCCAGGTCCTTCCTCACCTTGCCGAAACAGGCCTGCACGACGTTGATGACCCTGTCGGCCAAATTGGTGGTGGCCATAGAAGCGCTGATCGGGTGCCTGGCCTGGCCGATAACGCAGCCGTCGCGCATTTTGATTATGATCCTGCTGAAGGCGCCCCAGTTATGCGGCAGTGTGGGATCAAGGTTGTTCAGCACACCGGCTATGCCGCAGGCCATGACAGTAGCCTCGCTCATATTCATGCCGAAGGGGATGCAGTCGATATTGCCGGTAAAATCCAGCGTTATGTATCCATCTCCGGGGTCGATCTCCAGTTTGACCCTGATCGGCACCCCGTCCGGTGCTACGAACGGTAAGGGGTCATGCCGGGTTTCGTTTTCCCACTTGCCTGCGGGAAGCCGTTTGATGGCGTCTATCATCCTTGTACGTCCATACTCCTGCCAGCGCCCGGTGAAGGCCACTACCGTATCCAGGCCGTATTTATCGCACATCTCTATGATCCTTTTTTCACCCGTGCGCACCGAACCCAGCGCGGCCAGGTAATCGCCGTACCATTGTTCCGGGGCGCGGATCCTGACCCTGGCCATCCTGATGATGTCGGCCTGGTCCTTATAGTCCCGCTGGATGCGCACGCAGGGGAAGTCAATTGCGCCTTCTGTATATACGTCTGTGGCGAAAGGCATGTAAGTTGTGGGGTCGTGGTTGCCAATATCGCCCTGGTGCGCTCTGGTTATGGTGGTGAAGACATGTTTACCCTTGTAGAAGACCGGCGCCAGGAAGGTATAATCGGCATGGTGGCTGTTTCCGTAATATGGAGAGTTGTTCAGGAAACAGTCGCCGGGCCGTATGTCATCGAAAAGGTCGGTCATTGATTTAGCGGCCAGCCCGGCCCCGACAATGTGGACGGGCAGGCCTTCATCCACGCAGACCATGCGTGCCTGCGCATCGGTTATGCCGCAGGAGAAATCCTTGGCCGTGTTGATATTGCCGGAACGGCCTGTCCGCGTCAGCGTGTTAGCCATCTCACGGCTGATGGCTTCCAGCCTTTTGGATAGTACCACCATCAGCAGCGGGTCTACCCTGACGTCCTTTTTCTTTCTTTCTGCCATTAACTCTACCTCCTCATTTTTCATTCATAAATAATTATTTATTTTTATTAGTTCAATTTGATGTGACCAATTTGTCCTGGCCGGCCTTCTCGACATCTGAAACATAGTGCCTGGAAGCAACGTAGAAGCACACGCCGCCGATTATGCCGAAAGCGGTTGCGACTGTGATGGCTGTGCTTAAGCCGCTTGCTCCACCACCCAGTGCATCAGACATAATTCCTACCACCCATGGGGCCCAGGCACCACCCAGCATGTACTGGAAGAATACTGCCAGGCCAAAGGAGAATCCTTTGTGTGCTGCCGGGACAACGTCCTGCGAGATGGCCCCGAAGGCGGGGACCGCCATCACGTTGAGGATGCCGTAGAGCATGCCCAGCACAATTCCCAGCGTGTTGAAACCGGTCATGATGGCAGCTATCAATACGACGGCCGCCGACGCCAGTGCGATGGCCGGCAGATAGACCCTGCCTCTGGGATTATGTCTATGCCAGAGGTCGGTCAGCCAGCCGCCCAGCGGGGCGCCGATCAATGCCATCATGCCCATGCCTCCGACGATCAGACCCGCGGTTGACTCGTTGACATTCAGCACACGCATGATCAGGGCAGGCATCCAGGATAAGAATGTATTGATCATGATCGTTGAGATGCCCAGGCCCAGGTATAGCCACTGCAACGTGGGAATTTTCAGCAGTGTTATAAAAGAGCTTCCGATATCCTTGCGGGAATCCTGCAATACGCTGGATTCCTCAACTTTATAGTCTTTCATAAACAGGGCCATGATGCCCAGGATTATGCCGGGTATGGCAAATAAAAAGAAAGGCATACGCCAGCCGAATTTAGCCGAAAGCATCCCGCCGGCCACGGTGCCTATTACCGCTCCCAGCGGAACTGCCACGGTGAATATGCCAAGCACCCTCCCGCGCTTTTCTTTAGGATAAGCTCCCGAAATCATGGCCGTACCGCCGGACGAAAAGCCGGCTTCGCCTACACCGACCAGTGCGCGGGGTATAATCAGGCTGATAAAGCTGGTGGCAAGGCCGGTGACGTACGTAAAGACACTCCAAAATATGGCCATAATTGCCATGGGTTTTTTCCTGCTCCAGCGGTCCATCAGGTAAGATAAGGGGAAGGTGAAAAAGGCTACACCCAGGACAAAAACGGTCTGAACCAGGCCGCACTGCGCATCGGTAAGTCCGAGCTCGATTTTCATCGGCTGCAATACCGCCGAGAGCACCTGCCTGTCCATAAAATTAACCATGTAAAGCAGGGTGCAGATCACCAGTATGTAAGTGGAGTTCCTGCCCCCGGTACCGTATTCTTGGTTGCCATCATGTGTGGACATTAAAAACAGCCTCCCTTTTTTGTGCCATGCTTAACCGGCTGATCGGGATTGCAGGGCATTTACATTTATCTCGGGTGCATGCGCAATATCCGGCAGGTCGCCTGTCACTTTCCAGTTACGCCGAAGGACTTTGCCGGACTTTGAGCCCGTCAGTTTACCCTGATCGACAGCAACAGCACCGCCGATGATAACGTAGGGGATGCCGCGAGAGGGTATCCCCGGCTCAAGATAGCTGGACCCGTTCATGATCGTCTTCGGGTCAAAAAGGGTGAGGTCCGCATCGCAACCGACCTGCACACGTCCTTTCTTTTTCAGTCCCAGCCACACTGCGGCATTGGTTGAACATTTGGAGACGCCTGTTATAAGGTCGCATACTCCCATTTCACGGACCCAGTGGCCCAGAAAATATGCAAATGCCCCGGCCCCGCGCGGGTGGCCGCCGTATTTACCTGAATTCACATCCATGTAGATAGCATCGTCATTCTCCACCATGGTGAACGGCGCGGAATAGTAAAGCCAGATGAATTCCGGTTTGTGCAGGTGAAACAGCAGCGTCGGTTCGGCTATCGTGCCGTCCCTGACCCGGTCGCGGACCGTATAGAATTGCTCGAAGCTGGAAAACCTCTCGTTGGCCTTAATTATGGTCTTGCCATCGATCACCACTGTTGTCGGGCATTCAAGCTCCCAGACTTCCACGCCCATCATTTCAGCCAGGGGTTCCAGCGGCTGGTTAAAGAACTCTCCTCCGATGATAGCCGTGCCGGCCGTAAACGGCGTCTGATCGGTTGTGACTTTCACACCTTCATTCCGCGCTGTGACGATCAACTCAAGTGCAATACCCGTGTTCCTGCGTGTCACGATGCTGCCTCCCCTGTGTGAGATGGTCAGCGGTATGGAGGATTCGCGAGATACGCTTATGGCTTCCTCCACCGCCTCGATATCCTTGGGTGACGGGCCCGCATGCCGAACATGCATTGAAGCGCCGCCGCCCAGCTTTTCTGCGTGGGCAGCCACGGTTGCCAACTCTTCGAATGTTGCTCCCGGAGCATAAAACGGGCCGAAAGATATGCCGGCTCCACCCGATTCCAGCTCTTGCGCTATGAGGCTGAGCATTTCCTTCAATTGGTCGGGTGCTGCCGGCTTGTTTGGATCTGCGGCCCCGGCCATTTCGCGTACGGTATTGTGCCCGATGAATGAAGCAACGTTGATGATCAGTCCTTCCTTCTCTATTGTCGTGAAGAAATTGCGGATGGGATAATGCGGCCTGTCCTTGACGCCGGCTATTTCAAAAAAAGTGCCGGATTTCCCGCAGTTTCCAGTGATCTCTGTTGTGATGCCGTCGCGGACATGGAACTCGGCTCCCACACCGACGCCGCAATCGTGCCCGTGTATGTTGATAAATCCGGGTGCCACGACCAGCCCTCCGGCATCGATTACCTTTTTCCCGGCCAGCGGCTCCGCCCCATCCACAATCTTCTGGATAGCACCTTTGCTGATGCCTACATCGGCCCGCCCGTAGAACCTGGTCAACGGGTCCAGCACTATGCCGTTGTTTACTGCGATATCAAACGATTCATGTCTGCTCATTTTCATCCTCGCCTATTGGAAGCTGATCTTATCTCTGGCGATGGTGACGGTTTCCTTCACAATGGCATCCTTGCTGAGGTTCTCCAAGAACATGGCGGCATCCAGTGCGCCCTCGGGCGCCATAACTCCCGTTCCCTTCACCTTCCCGTCCAGCAGCGCCTGCGCGGCCATCACAGCAGGCAATGCAGTGCTGTGCGCCACGTTATTGGCCATCAGGTCGTAGGTAATGGTGACCTGGCTATCGCCCTTCTGCCCGCTGACGACGATTTTGAAAGTGCCGGCGCATCCCTCATATTTGCCCAGCGCATCTTCGAGTATGTCCTTGAAATAATCGGGCGCAAAACGCGGCATGGACCTGATTATCCTGACCGCCAGCTCGCGGAACGGCATCGAGACATTTTCGTTTACCATGAATGTGTCGTTGCTGCCGAAACCCGTATCGATCAGCCAGCGGTAAAGCTCCATCATCTTGGGAGGATAGAGCGCGCCCTTGATGTTGACGTTTTTAACGCCTTTGATATAGCGGGGCAGTGAAACAGGCTCAGGGTGCCCGGTCAGCACCACCTCCAGCTTACCCACCGGAGGCATGAACTCGATGACCTCAGGCTGTGTGAAACCCTGTTGCTCAACCCATTTGCCGTCGATAAAAACGGGCACCTTCCCGGCTGTGATATGGAACCAGTGCATCATGGCCGCGGACCCGGTTGGATCGATCGCGCTCTCGCCCCAGTAAAGCCGGATATCGTCGGTGCGGTCCATGCGGCTGGCGCCCAGCTTGGCCACCAGGTTGGTTACTCCCGGGCTGGCGCCCATGCCGATAATGGCGGTTATACCTGCTTTCCTGGCAGCCTCATCCAGCTCCAGCGAATCTTTGGTCGCGTCGAAATCATCGTCGATGTCGACCATGTTCACCCGTGCCTCGATTGCAGCTTTGATCACGGCGGCTGCATACTTGTAGAAAGGGCCGACCGTGCTGATAACCACGTCGGCGCCTTTGAGCAGTTTGACCAGCGACTCCCTGTCGTTCACATCAGCGCCGGCCGTTTTAACCTTTTGGCCCAGCTCAGCTTCTACACGCTTCAGCCCTTTAACACTGGCATCTGCTACGGTTATTTCCGCGTCTGTTCTCTCCAGCAACAGTTTCACCGCCTCGAAGCCCATGGTGCCTGCTCCACCCAATACGATGATTTTTTTCATAGCGAACTTACCCCCTTTGTTTTATTTTGAATCTGTTTTTACCTTTTTTGCAGTTTCACGCTTTATCTTTACACCGGCCGTGACCCTGTCCCAGGTCCTGGCTGTGACCTGTTTCAAATGCTCCTTCACCGGCCTGCCGCTGCCCCCGGTGCGCGGGATGCTCTCAGCGAACTCGATAAACCTGGGTACCATGAAATATGCCATACGTTCGTCACAGAAGTATATTAAGTCCGCCGGGTCGATCTTGCCGCCCTCGCGGCAGACGATGACCAGCTTGACCTCTTCGCCCCAAACCTGCGAAAAAGCGGCCACGGCTGCGCATTCTTTCACGTCGGGATGCGATTCCACCACCTTTTCCACTTCCAGCGCCGATATATTCTCATCGCCGCGCCGTATCATGTCCTTTTCGCGTCCGACAAAGAAAAAATACCCTTCTTCATCCTGGTAGGCCAGATCACCCGTGTGCCACCACAGATTACGCATAGCCTCCAGTGTCTTCTCCGGCATCTTGTAATAGCCTTCGAATATGGTATGCGGTTGTTTCGGCCTGAGCGCGATCTCGCCGACTTTACCCCGGGGTACTTTCCTGTCCATGGAGTCGAAGAGCCGCACGTCGAAATATCCCCGCGGTTTGCCGAAGGAACCGGGCCTGGTATCCCTGTATGTGGCCGCGATAGTACAATCCCCCTCGGTCAGACCGTAGGTGTTGACCAGTTTTACAGCGAACCGCTTCTCAAACGCCTGCTGGCTCTCCGGTGTGATATGCGCCGTCGAAAAAACGCGCATGGGGTTGTCCGCATCGTCCGGCTGCTCTGGCGCCATCAACAGGATCTTGATCACCACCTCGAACATGCCTGATGCCGTGCAATTGTATTTCCGGATATCCTGCCAGAAATCCGCCGCGCTGAAGCCGCGGGTGAGCAGGAAGCTCCCCCCGTAAAGCATGGAGCCCAGCACCAGCCCGAATTGCGGCGCCTCGTGGAAAAGCGGTATGTAGCAGTAACCGACATCTTTTCTGGCGACACCCGTTACGTTCACATACTGGCTGGCCACGAAAAACGCCTGGTTATGCGTGATCAGCACGCCCTTGGATGGACCGGTCGTACCGGAAGTGAACATCAGCGCCATGATATCGTTATACCTCACCTCAATAGCCGGATGCACGGAAGTGGACTCTGACAATGTAGCGAAGGGAATTGCCTCCATCTTTTTGAACGGCTTCCCTTTAAACTGACCCTCGATAATAACCTTCTTCACCTTTTCAATGCGTTCTTCTACGACGCTGATTTCTTCAATAAAGCTGCCGCTGATAACCAGTATCTCGGCATCCGAGTAGTTGATGAGGTATTCAAGCAGACTGCCTTTATGGAAGGGATTGAACGGCGCCTCGACCGCGCCCAGCATGGCTAGGCCGAACCATGTGAAAATAAATTCGGGGCAATTCTCCATCAGTATGGCTACATGGCTGCCTTTCTTCACACCCTGCCCGGCAAAGCCGCCCGCGACCCGTAGGGATTGGGCCAGCACTTCACTATAGGTATACCGCCGGCCCTCAAACCAGAAATAGGTGGCCTCGGGATACTTCCGCGCTGCTTCTTCCAGCATCCTGCCCAGGACGTATTTTTCACCCGTTTCAAATCTCATTGCGGCGGCCCCC
>JBFYUA010000090.1:0-9632 GCA_041300305.1 Dehalococcoidia bacterium
GTTGCTGTCGCAGCGGTAGTACATGCCGTAGCCGTTGCCAGACACAAGTGCCGCCGTAGTCTGAAAAATGAAATCTTCCCAGGACCCCCCGGTAACCACCAGGCTGCTTTGGCTCCTGGCGGGACTGAGCACACCCCTACTTCCCAGTCTTCTGTGAGAGTAGTGAATCCGCCGAAGTTGTTCAGGTTACTGGAGAAAAGGCAACCCGTGCCGGGTCGCACGCTGCCGTCGGCGCCTATGGTCCAGTAATATTGAAGTTTGTCTGACAGGTAGAACCCCAAAGGCCCCTTACTATCTGGACCGATAGCAAAAGGCTGCGTAAAGCCGTCAACCCGGTACATAGCTACTGCGCCGGATACACGGTAACGTTCCGCATTCCTGGCCTGACCATCACCCGTGCCAAAAAATGTGCCCAGGTTGAGCAAAACCACCCCGGCCAGCACCACCAATATACCCAGTGCCACCGCCATCTCGATCGTAGAAAAACCTTCCTCCCGGCTGGTTTTCCCTGACAGCGTTTCCGGAAGCGAACTGCCGCTATTTATTTGGTAGCTGCTTGTCCCTTTAATCTCTCTCGCTGACAAACCGGTAGGATTACGTCTTCCCGTATACATGCCGGGCTCAACCATGTTAAGAATTATTATCGCATATATTCAAATAGCGGATATTGTCCCCTGCGCGGGTTAACGTTAGGGTTATTATCCTGATTGCAGACGTTATTTTCCTGCTGTTGAGTTGACCGCAGTGCGGTCGAAGAACTTACGTTTGAAATATAAAGATACATTGACCAGGCCGATGAGCACCGGCACCTCCACCATGGGACCGATCACGGCAGCAAAGGCCTGTCCCGAATTGATGCCGAAAACAGCTACAGCTACGGCGATAGCCAGTTCAAAGTTGTTGCTGGCGGCGGTGAATGCTATGGTGGCCGTCCTGGGATAATCGGCCCCAATGCTCTTGCCCATGTAGAAAGAGACCAGGAACATGACCACGAAGTAAATGAGCAGCGGGAGTGCGATGCGCAGCACGTCCAGGGGAAGCTGGACGATGATCTGTCCCTTGAGCGAGAACATGACCACAATGGTAAAAAGCAGGGCGGCCAGTGTGATCGGGCTTATCTTGGGGATGAATTTGCCGTCGTACCAGGCAAGGCCCCTGGTCCTGATCAGCAGGAACCTGGTGAGCATGCCGGCGAAGAAAGGTATGCCCAGGTAGATGAGCACGCTCTGCGCTATCTGCCAGATGGTGATATCCACGGCCAGCCCCTTGAGGCCGAAAAGGCCGGGCAGCACGGTAATAAATACATAAGCGTAAACGGAGTAGAAGAGTATCTGGAAGATAGAGTTGAAAGCCACTAACCCCGCGGCATACTCGGTATCGCCTTTGGCCAGTTCATTCCAGACAATGACCATGGCGATGCAGCGCGCCAGTCCCATCATGATAAGTCCCACCATGTAGTCGGGATAGGCCTGCAGGAAGATGATGGCCAGCAGGAACATCAAAATGGGCCCGATCAGCCAGTTCTGCAGCAGGGAAATGCCCAGCACCTTCCAGTTACGGAAGACCAGCGGCAGTTCCTCGTACTTGACCTTGGCCAGCGGCGGGTACATCATCAGTATCAGACCGATAGCGATGGGGATGGAGGTGGTATCCACCTGAAAGAGGCTGATGAAATCAGCCACGCGGGGGACGAAATAGCCCAGTCCGACACCCAGTCCCATGGCCAGGAAAATCCACAGCGTGAGAAACCTGTCGAGCACAGGCAGTTTGCCGCTTGAATCGTGCGATATATTAACAGTCATCAGCGTCCCCTTAATTGATGCTGCAAATAAATATAAACCCCTTCATTTCAGGCATAACTTATTTACCACGTGCGCGCATCAGGCAGTACAGGCAGCGTTTTGTTTGACAGAATTTTGCAATTTTTGCCTGTCCGCCCGGGCTTCCGGCATCTCCTCCATGGCCAGCCTGACGCCTTTAATTATCTCCTGTGCGTAGGCCGGCATGTCCTCACAATCGACGGCGTAATGCATCCAGATACCCTGTTTTTTGGCCTTCAGCAGCCCGGCGTAATGCAATATGGAAAGGTGCCGTGATGCGCTGGGCTGCGATATGCCCAGCACCTGCATTACCTCGCACACACAGCATTCCCTTTCCAATAGTATGTTCAGTATCCTTAGCCTGGTGCCGTCCGAAAGGGCTTTGAAAACTCTTACCGTATCGCTCATGTCAAAACCTCTTAATTATGCACCGCTCCGGGTGGCGCCCTCATTGATATAACAGTTTGACAAACAAATCCCGCCGCAGTAACATATCAACATATGTTTATATATTACTATAATTATGCCGGCGCTACAAATTGCGGTCAAGTGCCCGGCAGTGGCCCTGATTATACAACAGAAGCAGCCTGCGTAGCATAAGGAGTAACCTCAAATGGATTTCGTATTGACTTTATTGCTCAGCGGCTGGAATACGCTGCTGGATTACCTCTCGCTGCACGTGCTCACCTGCCTGATACCGGCGCTTTTCATCGCCGGTGCGATCTCGGTTTTCGTATCGCAGGCCTCGGTGTTGAAGTACTTTGGGCCTAAAGCGAACAAATTCGTAGCCTACGGGGTCGGCGCGGTCTCCGGCACAATTTTAGCGGTATGCTCCTGCACGGTGTTGCCGCTCTTCAGCGGGATCTATGTGGCCGGCGCCGGGCTCGGCCCTGCCATCGCCTTCCTTTATTCAGGGCCGGCTAACAATATCCTGGCCATTACTTACTCGGCCAGGTTACTGGGCTGGGATATCGGCCTGGCCCGTGTTATCGGCGCCGTATTCTTCTCGGTTGTTATCGGCCTGATCATGGCTTACGTCTTCCGCAAAGAGGAAAGGGCCAAAAGCGACGGGCGTTTCGATACCCTGTCTGATGCCGGGCAGGGCAAGCCCTGGTGGCAGGACCTGATATTCTTCGCCGTCCTGGTAGGTATACTGCTGGCAGCCTCTTCCAAGGAATGGATTATACTGGCGGTGCTATTAGTGATGCTGGTCATCGTGATGTGGCGCTGGTATACCCGCGATGAGTTTAAGCTATGGATGAAAGAGACCTGGCGTTTCCTGCTTATGATCGTGCCCTGGCTGTTAATCGGTGTTTTCATTGCCGGCATCCTCAAGGCCATCATCCCTGAATCGGCAGTCGTGGCCGTTGTCGGCGGCAATACCATCCCGGGAAACTTAGTCGCGTCTCTGTTCGGCGCCCTGATGTATTTCGCCACCCTGACCGAGGTGCCCATCGTCAAGGCTTTCCTCGACATGGGCATGGGCAAAGGACCCGCGCTGGCACTGCTGCTGGCGGGGCCGGCCCTCTCGCTGCCCAGCATGCTGGCGCTGGGGAAGATAATGGGCTGGAAAAAGACGCTGGTTTACTGCTCCCTGGTTGTTGTCATGGCCACTCTCACAGGCTATATTTTCGGGATTATCGTTCAATAATACGGAGGTTAATAAAAATGGATATCAAAGTACTGGGGCCCGGGTGCGCCAAATGCCAGAGCCTGGAAAAAACAGTCAGGGACGTCGTGGCTGCCCTCAA
Organism: Dehalococcoidia bacterium; assembly: GCA_041300305.1. Classification (GTDB taxonomy): domain Bacteria; phylum Chloroflexota; class Dehalococcoidia; order GIF9; family UBA5629; genus CAIMUM01. Next base: position 3,572 of record JBFYUA010000090.1, read on the forward strand.
GCTGGACATCAGGGTAGAAGAGATCAAAGATATGAAGAAGATCATGCAGTACCCCATCCTGATGACGCCCGGCCTGGTTATCAACGAGAAAGTTGTTATGAGCGGGAAGGTACCGTCCAAAGCCGAGGTCGAGCGTTTAATTATGAACGCGCTCGAAGCCGAAGATAAAGGGAAAGCTTAATAATCTTCAAGGAGTTCATTTATACCGGATAAACCGGGCCAAGCGATGATATTCGCCTGCTTGAATAACCCATGTTTTCATCAAATATTCACATTACTTTGATATATATAAAACAATCAATTACGCCATCGAATTACATCCGGTGGCAATTATGGAGGTTACCGATACATGCGAGCTTACGAACATAAAATATCCTTTTATCTAACGGCCTGCCTGATAGCGGTCATTATCATCCTGGCAGGCTGCAGTGAAGGCCCCGCTTCAGGCAATACGCAGCCGGGCAAGCCCGGCAACGCGCCACCGGTTACCCGGCAGCCAGCGGGTCCCCCGGACAAAGTGGAAGTGGCCTATTTCTATAAAAGCATTCCGCCCCCCTGTGAATGCCTGGCACACGCCGGTGAGTATGTAAATACCACCGTAACAAACGAATTTAAAAGCGAGATTGAATCCGGGAAACTCGCTTTTCACTACCTCGCTTCAGACGAGGCAAAGAACGCCGCGATGGTCAAAAAATATGATCCAGCGCCATTTTCCCTGATAATAAACACTGTTCACGGTCAATCTGAGCAGATATACAATGTTGGAGAGATCTGGGAATATTTATACGACGAACCGAATTTCAGACTGACGGTGAAACGCCACGTAGAGAATGCTTTGAAGGGGCAGCAATAAGATGGATCTATTGGCGCTTGCTAAAAGCATGAATATCCCGCTCATCTCCGCTTTGCTGCTGGGTCTGATGGCAGCTATAGGACCGTGTACCCTGGCCACCAATATAGCAGCACTTGCTTATATCAGCAGGAAAATAACCGACCGCAAGTACGCGGTAATAACAGCTTCACTTTACACTCTCGGACGTATGTTCACCTATACAGCCATTGGTATACTTATTATCGCTATAGGCATCAGCACTCCCGCCATCTCAAATTTTGTGCAGGAGTTCGGGACGTGGGTGCTGGGACCATTCCTCATCGTCGTAGGAATTTTGTTACTCTTTATTGACAGGATATCCTTCGGGCAGGGCGGCAACAGGCTGGCCGACATGGGCAGCAAAGTAGCGGACTGGGGCATGGTAGGCGGCTTTCCCCTGGGAGCGATCTTTGCACTGGCCTTTTGTCCCTACAGCGCCGTCCTCTTTTTCATGGTGATGATACCGATGGCGCTTAAGACCGCCGAGGGTATCATGCTGCCTGCCATGTTTGCCATCGGTACAGGTTTACCGGTTATCATATTTGGTGTGCTGTTATCTCTCGGTGTTGCAGGCACTGCAGGCTGGGTCGAAAAAATAGCTAAAGCTGAAAAAATAGTGCGCATCTTCGTGGCCATCGCCTTTATCTGCGTGGGTATCTATTACATCATCCAGCTGCTACCGATATTTCAACCCTCTGCAGCGGGGGCATGATATGAAAGTATTAGCTTTTATTACGTTGCTTTTTGTTGCTGTGTACGCCTCCGCCTGCGGCTCGACTTCGATTGCACCAGAGGTTTCACCCGCAAACAATAACCCTGCCATCAGTAAAATCGAATACACGAAGGACGTTTTCAATGGGGCAGCAACGGAGTTAAACTGCCTGGCGGAAGACAGCGACGGGGATCATCTCACCTATACCTGGACAGCGGAGAAAGGCGCTGTTTCAGGTTCAGGCAGCCGTGTTTCCTGGATGCCCCCCGCGGACCTGGGCACATATCCCATAAAAATAACAGTGAAAGATGCCAAGGGTGGGGAGGCCTCTGAGAGAATTGAAATCAGGGTATTGACTAATGCCGATGGCACAGCCACACCCAACGTAACTTTAAAACTTAAGCTTGGCCAGACGCCAGACCCGGTTGTAGTGAAAAGCCGCGTTCGCTCGTATTTCACCACCGAGATATACTGCGTGGTGGAAAAAGCCGGATCGGATAAGCTGCGTTATAGCTGGTCGGCAACAGGCGGGAAACTGAAGGCTAACGATCTTGAGGACGGAACAGCCTTCAAAGTGGGTTGGATCGCGCCTGGAATAGCCGGAAACTATACGGTCAGCGTAACCGTTTCAGACGACCAAAACTATGAAGCTAAAGGGGAAATTAAATTCGAGGTGTTTTGCTGTGGTAATTAAAGGGGTAAACTGCTGCAGAAATTATCTGCTCATAATACTTATCGGCCTGCTATTGATGCCCGGAATAATGTCCTGTTCACCGCCTGCTGAGGAGGTACTGCCTTCCGACATCACAAAAATTCCCCTCGACCGTGTGCTGGGCAAAGGCAAGCCTACCCTGGCTGAATTCGGCTGGCGTACCTGCATACCCTGCAAAGCGATGAAACCGATATTGGAAGAACTTGCTGTGGAGTATCAAGACAAGGTTAACGTAATCATTGTTGAGGTATACGACCATGAGGATTTAACACGGCGTCACGGCATAAAGGGAATACCAACCCAGATTTTCTTCGATAAGAATGGAAAAGAAGTATACCGCCATGCCGGTTACCTCGCCAAAGAGAATATCCAGACTGTACTTTCAGATATAGGAGTCGATTAAACATGAAATATTTCGCTATTGCTGTCATAGCGGCGCTGTGTCTCAGTTCCTGTTCGCAAGCGCCTGCTGCGCCGGTGCAGGTTAATAATAACCCGGTAAACAGTAACCCTGTAATCGATGACATTTCATATGTTCAGGATGTTGCTTCACAGTCTGCCATCGAAATAAGCTGTAAGGCCGGCGATAAGGATGGCGACCCGCTTAAATACGAATGGTTGGCGCAAACCGGGGATTTAAAGGGAAACGGCGCTACTGTTACCTGGACCGCCCCAAATAATAATGGTGACTACACTATCACAGTCAATGTCAGCGATGGCAGGGGTGGGACGGCAAGCAAGTCCATCGTGATTAAGGTCTCCCCCAAAGAAGATGCTTCTTTAGAAAGCGACCTGTCGAAGATATCCCTTGAGAAATCACTGAGCAATGGTAAGCCCACCCTGGCAGATTTCGGCTGGAAGATCTGCATACCCTGCAAAGCCATGAAACCCATACTGGAAGAACTGGCCGCAGAGTACAGCGACAGAGTAAATATCCTGATTGTGGAGGTGTATGACCCTGCCCAGGAAAAGCTGGTTACTAAACACGGCATTAAATCGATTCCCACGCAGGTATTTTTTGATAAAAACGGCAAAGAAGTCAACCGGCACATCGGATTCATCAGCAAAGCGGACATCCTGGCCCAACTGAATAAAATAGGGGTGCGATAAGCATGAAACCCCTTTCTGCAGCGGTTGTCCTTCTGTTCATATGCGCTGCATGCTCACCTGCACCTGCCGTACCGGCAAAGGTAAATGCTAATCCTGTCATAGTCGATGTCATTTACGCGCATGACACTTTTGCCTTGCAGGATCACATGATCAGCTGCGTTGCCCGGGACCCCGATGGGGACCCGCTGACCTATAAATGGGCTGCTGAAGGAGGAAAATTCAGCGGCAGCAACAGCGGCGCGCAGGTAATTTATCTTTCGCCCGATACCATGGGGGACTATAACCTGGTGGTCACCGTAAGTGATGATAAAGGCGGATCGGACAACAGGACCTTCGGCATGCGCGTTTTGACCAATGCGGACGGCACCACCACGCCCGTTGTTACACTGGCGCTGTCCGCGGCGTCGGGGGGACCCCTTAAGATAAACCGCACCATTAAAATAGGCACAAAGACCAAGATAGTCTGCTTGCCGGACAGCTCTATGGGGCAGGACCTGCACTATACCTGGTCATCGGGTGGTGGTATCCTCAAAGGTGAAGGACTGGAGTCGGGAACATGCTCCACTGCTTTTTTCATTGCTCCGCCCAATGTTCAGCACTACCTGGTCTTGGTGACCGTCGCCGGCAAAAACGGCGCCAAAGCGGAGGGACAGATCGACTTCGACGTATTCTGCTGCCCGAGGAACTGATCTCATTGTGAGGAGGGTAACCCGTAAATGTATAGGAAAGTTAGAGGAGTTGTCAGCCCTGTAGCTGCTATCCTGTTCACCCGGTTTGATATGGGAAACCCAGGATATAATCCAGCTTTCATTTCAAATCAATAGCAGCACCTGACTGAAATATTTACTGGAGCGGACGTGGAACCTCCGCTATCAGAGACCGTAACTGTTATCCTATAAACGATTGGAGCCCCCGGGGCCAGCCAGGTTACTTTTTCCCCGGTGCCGTATATCTTTCCGCCGGTGGCTTTCCACTCATACTGCAACGGTTCTCCCTTCACCGACCTGGCTATACACTTAATTTCCGCCGTGTATAACGACTTGACCTCTATCTTGGGTTGCGGAGTTTCACCATTTGGAACTAACGTTATTATGTGGCCCTCATCTAAACCTGAACGCAGTAGCACCTCCAATTTATCGATGGCCGGTTGGCCGGGCTTATGCTCAAAGATGCCTTCCTTGGGAAATTCAGGCGGGCCATTTGTTGTGTGCTCTGCAGGTTCTGTGTTTACTTCAGCAGGTTGTTCATTTACGCTGCCGGTATCACCGGAATTAATTGAAGCGGGCGCCTCTCTCGCACAGGCGCTGCCCAATGACAGACACATTAACAAAATCGATAGTGTTATGCACCTCAACAGTATTGCCTGCATAAACCCTGCCCTCCTGATTGCCGCATTTGCCCAACTATTGAATTAATATTACTTATCATATAAACAGTGTTTGACAGCAGAATTCACCATGTGAATTTAAGTTATTAGTATAAACCAGTATACTTTTAAATGAAATAGAGATTTCTGCTAAAAGGGCTGAAGGACGGAGCGCGCGCCTCCATAAACTGCACGGCTCCGCCCGAGGTCAGGATGTATGGCCTGTCGGTTACTGCCAGAGACGCCGACGGCAATGTCACCTGCGGGGTACAATAAATCACCAGGACCTTGATTTCACCGGATGAGCGGTAAATCGTAAGGATAGAGCAAATAGGCATGCATCAGGATGAGCCCGGGCCCTTAGATGCATAGTGGCGCTCAGAAAAATGATAAAACGTAGCCAAACAGGCTGTAATTCACCTGAGTTCAAAACAAAGGAAGGCGTGGGCCACGTGATTGACAAAACGAATAAAAATCCTTAAAGCGGCTTGCGGGCCAATGCTTACAAGAATAAAAAGACAGGTTTATAGTAGAAATACATCGAAATACAGAAACGACGTTGCCCGGTGATTATCCGGGTGTTTGGAAATTAATCAAAAGGAGCAAAAATGACAGGTGAAAAAATGCGACGACTGCAAATAGCCCTTTGCCTGATTGGCGTTTTGATGATTGCCGGTGCGCTAACTTACATTCTGGTGATACGAACTTCAGCAGCCAATCTTTCTAATGCAGCGAGGTTCGCCGGTTTTGTGGCCTCAGATCTGGATGGGGAATTGAACTGGGTGAAGCACCTTTACACAAAATTTGAGAATAATGATTTTGTAGTTGTAATACTTCCAGGGAACGATGACTTAACCAGAAAGGTGGACCAATTGGTCAATAGCACCTGCGAGAAAATCAGGCAGGATGGAACCAACATTGAAGTCATGACTCTGGGCCCAACAGATCCTGAATTCCAAACTACCCTGGACCGCCTTGCCATACACAAATTACCGGCCATCCTGATAATGGCGCCTGCCGGCAAGCAACAAATCATAAAAAGTGACTTCAGTGAAAACAAGATATTAGAGGCATATCTGAAACTGCAAGGGACCTGTGTGCCCGGCGCCTCGGGTTGCTGTTGCAAATAGGGCCAAGGAGAATGATTGTTCAGGATCCGATGGTGACACCATTATAAATGTATTACTTACTGCCGCTGCGCGCAGCGAAAAGGTGGTTCGCATTGTGATCGCCGTTATATTCATCGGTGCAGGTATTTACTACATGCTGCCCCGGCCGGGCACATTATGC
>JBFYUA010000095.1:0-6327 GCA_041300305.1 Dehalococcoidia bacterium
CGATTTCATGGGCAACCGGATAGAGTTCCCACCGCAGGTGCACCGGGAGGGAGGCGTACTTATACGTCCTCCAGGTTATCCCTGCGGTGAAGATCAGCAGGCAGGCGTAAGTGAGCAGCAACAGCCACATAACGACTCTACTTTACACGCAGCCGGTAGGCTTGGGCAGTCCTGCTACCTTGCAGCCGCCTTTGGCCGGGCCGCCCGGGAAAAGCTTGTAGATAGTCTTAAGGTCGAAGCCGACCTGCTTGGTTATCATACGGATGGGCGGCGCGATGCCGTACTCAAGAAAGTAATTGCGCAGATAATTCACTATCTTCCAGTGGTCTTCATTCATGGGATAGGCTTCTTCTGTTTTGGCCAGGTCCTCGGCCACTTCCTTATTCCATTTGTCCGGCTCCTGGATGAAGCCGTCCTCGTCGATCTCGATCTGTTGTCCGCCAAGTGTAACAATGGGCATTATTTCTCTCCTCTATACTATTTGTTATCAGCATATTGCTGCGGGGCTTCATCAAACTGTTTCTTGCAGGCCTTGCAGCAGAAGTAATAGGTTTTGCCATCCCGCTCGCTGGAGCCCCGGGCTTTATTATCTTCGATCTCGGTTTTGCAAACCGGGCAAACTGTCATCATGGCGTTTCCTCCACGTTATACTGCTGTTTTGATTGGACTAATTTTATGCGATAGAGAGATCTTGACAAAATCACTGGCCCAGCCGGGCACCGACAGCGCATGCAAGTGTAAATAGGCAGCCAGCGTGTTCTTATGTACCATCCCATCTGCGCTGCCGTTAATGCCGTGGCCGCGCCTGACATTAAAAGTGGCATTCAATGCTGCATAAGAGGTCAGCCGGGAATAGTGGAACTCATGCCCTTTGATGATAGCGCCCGGCCGGAAGAAGGGGTTGCCTTCACTGACCTCCACTTCCATATAACCGTGACCCTGTGGCTTGCCGGTTATTTCCGCATCCGCGGCAAAAACACCTGCCATCTCATAACGCCGGTTGTCCTTCAGGATGGCGCGGCAGAGGTACATCAGGCCGGCGCACTCGGCATAAACAGGCAGCCCTTCCCGCGCCATTGCGGCTACGTCCTGACTCAGTCCGGCATTGGCCTCGAGTTCAGCGGCGTAAAGCTCGGGAAAGCCTCCGCCTATATAAAGGCCGTCAATATCCGGCAGGCTGTCAGTGAATGAATTGATGAAAACAAGGCCGGCCCCTGCTTTCTGGAGGGCTTCAAGATTGTCGGGGTAATAGAAGGAGAAGGCCCTATCATAAAGAACGCCGATTTTGACCTTGGGGCTTGCGGACGGTTCTTCAGACCCGTCCCAACAATTGCTTATGTAATTAACCTGTAGGGGTGAACTTTTAGGTGTGCCCTTTGCAGATGACAGGCCTGAAGAACCTTCCCTGCGTGCAATAGCTATTACGCGGTCCAGGTCAACGTTATTTTCAATAACTGCGCAGGCATTCTCGATGATTCCCGCTGAGCCGTCCTGCTCGATGAATGGCACGATGCCGATGTGGCGCTCCTTCAGCGCAAGTCCCTTATCTAGAGGGATGCAGCCCAACAAAGGTATCCCGCAGTGCTGTTCAATGGATTTGACCAGCTTGTACCTGTGCCGCCGGCCTGACACGTTGTTAAGTATCACGCCGGTTATATTAGTGCCCGGCTCGAAGCTCATGTAACCTGAAACCATGGCAGCGGCGCTGCGCGACATACGCGCGGAGTTGACTATCAATATCACCGGCACTTTCAGCAGCCTGGCCAGCCAGGCCGAGCTGCCGGATCCATCCTCGCCGGGGCTGTCGTAAAGTCCCATACTGGCTTCGATGACGGCTATATCCATGTCCTGGCAGCCCCGCATGAAGGCCTTCTGTAATGTAATTTCATCGAACATGAAAGGATCAAGGTTGCCGCAGGCGTGTCCCGCGGCGGCGGTCAGCCACGAGGGGTCGATATAATCAGGTCCCTTCTTGAATGGTTTGACCTTTAAGCCTCTTCTGTGCAGGGCGGCGCACAGTCCCATGGAAACAGTAGTTTTGCCCGACCGCCCCTGCGGGGCAGCTATCATCAGGGATGCAACTGGCATGGCTTCTCGCTGCGCTCTAATCCTTCAGTTTGATGTAGGAGGTTTCGAGGTATAGGTACTCGATCTTGTCCTCCCTGGCCAGTTCGCCGATGGCCTTATCCACCAGCGGCTTATCGACCTCGATGGCCCGTGCCACATCGCGGTTCTTGGCCTTGCTGGTAGTCGACAGGTATTTGAGGATCTTCTCCTTAAGTTCGTCAGTTACTCCTTCTGTCATAACTAAACCTCCTTACCAGCGGAACTGGGTTGTGGTGCGGTAAGTCTCAACGGCGTGGGTGAAATCGTCGATATGGTGCTCGGTAAACTCTATGCCGGTCAGCTTGAAGAAAGTCTCCCAGCCGATGCGCTCTATCCACTCGCCTACGCGCTCGTCCTGCCTGGCGTTTTTGGCATAGATCTCGACGATGTTTTTGATGGCGCCCACGGCCTCCGGCCAGCGCGGCGGGTTATTGGGTATATAGGGTATCGCCAGGCGGGAGAACATGGGTGCGCTGCGGGCGTTGGAAACCTTGCCGCCCACATAGATGGCCACGCCGTCTCCCTCGGCATCGGCCAGAGGCATGGCGGGGCAGACCGTGAAGCAGTTGCCGCAATACATGCATTTTTCATCGTTGACCACCAGGCCCTTGATGCTGGTATCGGGATGCCGCCGGATGGCGCCGGTCGGGCATGAAGCCATGGTGGTGGGTATCTCGCACATCGCGCTCAGCCTGGTATTGTCCACTTTGGGCGGTTTAGTGTGGATGCCCACAATGGCGATATCCGAGCAATGCACGGCGCCGCACATGTTAATGCAGCAGGCCAAGGCCACGCGCACATGGGCGGGCAGGGTCATGCTGGTGAAATAGGGATACAGTTCGTCCATGATGGCCTTGACCAGGCCGGAGGAGTCGGTGGCCGCGGAGTGGCAGTGCGCCCATCCCTGCGTGTGCACAATGTTGGAGATGGACTTTCCGGTTCCGCCCACCGGCAGCCCCAGTTTATTAACTGCCGCTATGATGGGCTCCACATTCTCTTTCTTAGGCGTCATCAGTTCAATGTTGTATCTGCTGGTGAAGCGCAGGTGCCCGTCGCAATATTTATCAGCCACGTCGCAGATGTCGCGGATAAAATCGATGCTGACCAGGCGGGGGGAACCTGCCCTGACGGTCCAGACCTCGTCGCCCGACTCTGATACGTGCCTTAGCACGCCCGGCCTGGCTATCTCGTGGTACTTCCAGTTACCGTAGTTCTTCTTTATCACCCCGGGGAGCATTGTCCTGAAATCCGGGGGTCCTATATCGCTTTTACCCATCTCTTCGCTCCTTAATAATATTTAGTCAAAGAATACATAGGGGTTGGACCGGGGTTTAAAGACCATTTGTGGCGAGGGTTTAATGCCGACAGCGCGCAGGAAGGTGCGCATGCCGACGCGCTCAATTAACTCAGCGACCCTTTCGCGGGTACGCCCGTTCTCGTCCCACCATTCCCAGATCTTACGCAGGAGATCCTTAATCTCGTCGTAGGGTGGTTCCATCTTAATAAAGGGCACCAGCACCCAGGAGAGGTAGGCCCCCTTGATGATAGGCGCCTTGCCGCCGATGAGTATGGTGGCGCCCCTTTCCAGCCCGGGCCTGAGCGCTTTGGGCATCTTATTGATGCAGTGCATGCAGCGCACGCAGTCGGCGACCCGCAAATTAAGCTTTTGCTCTTTATCGTCCCATCTAAGGGCATTAGTCGGGCATTTGTCAGTGACGACGGCCTTTATGTCGAAGCCGTTATTGACATACTTGCGCACCTCTTCCTGATCGATACGCAGCGAGTCACGCCAGGTGCCTATAATGGTACAGTCGGCCCTGGCAATGGCCGCCACACAGTCATTGGGGCAGCCTGACACCTTGATTTTGAATTTATAGGGCCACCTGGGGCGGTGTATCTCGTCCTGGAATTCCTGGGTGAAGTTATTGCAGATATCCAGGGTATCAATGCAGGACCATTCGCAGCGCGATGGCCCCATGCAGGCGCTGGGAGTGCGCAGGGCCGAGCCTGACCCCCCCAGGTCGAATCCCGCTTCGATGAGTTCATTGAAGCAGGGCTGCAGGCTTTTAGTATCAGTACCGAGTAAAATAATATCACCGGTGGAGCCGTGGAAATTGGTCATGCCGCTGCCGTATTTCTCCCAGATGTCGCAGATTTTACGCAGGGCATCGGTGGTGTAGAACCAACCGGAGGGCATATTGATGCGCATGGTGTGGAACGACTCCACGTTGGGGAACTTGTCGGGCACGTCAGTATAACGCCCGATAACACCACCTCCATAACCGGTCACACCCACAATGCCGCCGTGCTTCCAGTGGGTTATCTTGTCCTTGAAAGAGAGTTCCTGCACGCCCAGCAAATCTTTGGCCGACGCGTTTTTCTTAGCGGCGCGCTTGATCTCCCTAACGTAGGATGGCCAGGGGCCTTTTTCCAATTCATCGATTAACGGGGTATCACTGTCTGCCATACGCTGAACCTCCTGTTTCCTCTGATAAATAGCCGCTGTTAAATAATACCACTTAATTCCGGGATGCCGCCTGTGCTTGTGCGCCCGGAAATTTCAGTTAAATTATACAATATTTGTATAATTTGTAAACCGGCATATTGGAGAGGCTGTTGTTTTGGTATAATTCAGGCTAATAAGTATAATTGGATTTGATGGAAATGGGCGGTAGTAAACTTCAAGCAACCGGCGGTAACTTGACGGCAACCGGTGTGCCGGAAACATTGCCGCGTTTGAAAAAGCTGCGGGAAGACATACTCGCATCTTCTTACCATGTCTGCACGCAGAAAACGTCGTTGCTGACCGCGTATTTTCGCAGGCATGTGCGCACCGGTTTCTGGGAGCGGTTGCTCACACCTCTGCATTTTGCATTATTCCGGCGCGGCCTCGAGAGGTCGGCGCGCGGGTTGCCGCAAAATTCCTGGCAGGTGGCCCTCAATAACCGGCTTTATGCGCTTTATTTAAAGGGACGGGGCCTTTCGCGGGCGGATTATTACCGGCACTACGCGCAGGCTTTCCGCTATATCCTGGAGAACATGGAGTTGAAGGTCTATGAGCATGAATTGATAGCCGGCAACCCTTCAGCGCACCGCGTGGGCGCGCCCATTCACCCGGACCTGGGGGGATTGCTGATGCTGCCGGAGGTTCGCGGAATCAATACGCGGACCAACAATCCCATGGAACTGGAACCTGAACAGCTACTGGATCTGGAAGAGAAGATATTCCCTTACTGGTTCAGTAAATCAGTGCTGGCGCTGACGCCGCTTTACAGCAGTGACCCGGACCTGTTTAATGCCATGCTGGAGGGGCGCTATTTTATCCTGACCCAGTTTTCGGGCATATCACATGTCACGCCGGATTACCCTGCCGTATTGAAAAAGGGATTTAACGGCATTGCGCGCGAGATACGAGGCAAATTGGAGGAAGCTAAAGCGGAATTGGAATCGTGCGGTCCCGTAGGGGCTGGCCTTCAGGTCCGCCCGTCTGCGGACCGGGTGAAATATCCCTCCGCACGGATAAACGAAAAAATCGCCTTTTACGAGGCGGCCCTGACCTGCGCTGAAGCTGCGGCTGATTACGGCAGGCGTTGGGGCAAATTCCTGGAGCATGAGGCGGCAAAGGCAACGGGCGAAGAAAGAAAGCGGGAACTGCTGCGCCTCTCCGAGGTCTTTAACCGCGTACCCGCTGAACCCGCGCAGACCTTTTACGAGGCTCTGCAGGGCGTTTTTATCACGCACACCATGCTGCATTACGAGAACTTCCAGCACGGAATCTCCTTCGGGCGCATGGACCAGTACCTGTATCCCTATTACGAGCGGGATATGCAAAGCGGCCGTCTTACCCGTGATCAGGCCGCCGAATTGACCGGCTGTTTCATCGCCAAGGCAGGCGAATTGTTGCCCCTCTTTTTTGAACGGGCTACGGAGTATTTCAGCGGCCTGTCCTCGGCCTCCGGTATAACGCTGGGCGGACGCATGGCTGATGGCAGCGATGGAGTGAACGAACTCTCGTATCTTTTCCTTCAGGCTTATGACCGGGTCAGGCTTCGGCAGCCCAACTTCCATGTCAGGGTGAACCAGGATACGCCGGTGGAATTCATCGACCTGTGCTGCGAGGTGCTCAAGAAGGGTGGGGGGTTGCCGGCTTTCTTCAACGATGACGAGATACCCGCAGTTTTGGAAAATTCAGGTGTAGCCAGGCAGGACGCCGGGGACTAC
>JBFYUA010000120.1:0-2536 GCA_041300305.1 Dehalococcoidia bacterium
CCTGGCCAGATCAACTGGCCTGTAGGCGCCGGTCTTCAGCGATATGTGCTTGGCGCCGGCTTTGCGCAGCTCTTCTATTCTCTTCATAAATGATTCTTCGCTTACCATGCCAACCCTGGAATGCCTCTCGAATTCCTTAAACCTGCCCTGCTTGAATGACTCTGCGACTGTTTCATTATCAGGATCAGGCAGCAAAATATATCCGCGCTGTTTGAGCATGCGCGCTTTGTTGATATCATCGATCTTGACCTCGCCGCCGATGTCCTTGGCCCCCTGCCCCCACTTGAGCTCAACGTTTTCAACGCCCAGTTGGGATATGGCATATTCCTGCACACCCAGCATGGTATCCTCGATGTTGGCCTGGACAATGACGGCCCCATAACCGTCCTGCTGCCAGTCCCGATACAGGTTTATCCTGCGCTCAAGCTCGGGAGAACAAACCACCCTGCCGTTGGACATTTCTGCTTTGGGGTCCATTCCGCATACATTTTCCCCGATAGTGAGTGGTATGCCGGTTAAAGCAGCGCCAATGGCCAGTCCCTCCCAGTTATTCTGGGCAATGGCTGTTGATCCCATGGCACCTACGATTATAGGCATCCTGGTTTTTATCCCCTTATCCAGTCCCAATTTATTCTCCAGGATTACATTAGCGAAGATGGCCTTTTCTGAACTTGCTTCTATGCCATGTGCGCCTATTACAGTCCCCAAAATCGAGAAGTGGGACAGGTCTACCGGGTAGTTCTTCTCAGCACCGGTGGTAATGATACCAAACGGCTGAGGGTATATGGCTTCCGACCCGCGGTAGGCCGATTTGCCGATTTCACACATCCCTATGCAGCCGTCGACACAGGTAACGCACATCCCGCTTATCGAACTGATAGAACCTTCAGTCCTGTTCTTGGTCAGCGTAGCTGCAGATGCATTTATCCTTGAAATAGACATGGTCTCCTCTCCTTTTTTAAAAACATATTTCGTTTGTTCTATGGTATTTGTCCTGATATATTCAACCTTTTTGGGCTTCCCTTACACATGTCCCGCAATCACCCGCAGCTCCCATATAACACATCTGGTCAGGGTAGAATTCAACACAGGTGGGCTCGGGACGAAGGCAACTCCCGCAGACGATCCCTGGGGCCGACGGTCCCTGGCAACGGAGCTGGCAGGCAGGGCAAATATACATGCAGGCCCCGCAATGACGGCATACGTCCGATTGGCGGTCGAAAGGAGTTGTTATTTTTAGCTTGCCGCCCCTATTGACGAAACCTATCGCTCTGCCATTCATCTGCTCGGCGCACATCCTCACGCACAGGCCGCAATAGATACAGTCGTCATGCTCGACTTTGAACCTCACCTTCTGCACCCCAAGTGCCGATGCAAGGTCCTGTATCGTCTTGGAACTCGGGCAGGTGGATAACAGCAGTTCGACGATGACCTTCCTGGCTGCGATCACCTTCCTTGAATGGGTCCTGACGTTAAGGCCCTGTGTAACAGGATAAGTGCAGGAACTTACCAGCCTGGTGCTCTCCCCTTCCCCTATCTCCACAATACAAAGACGGCAGCCGCCCCATGGGGAAAGGCCTTCGTGGTAGCACAGCGTGGGTACATCTATGCCATAGAACCTGGCAGTTTCCAGTAGAGTCCACCACTCCTCTGCCCGGACATCTGTACCATTTAATCTAAGCGTCAACATATATTTTTCTCACCTCTGCCGGCAGTGGTTTAGTGCTCCTCTAAATCACACCGCAGGCATCGTTTTGCTTCTTCAGTAGCATTTTCCTGATCATAGCCAAGCTCAACCAGGGCAAAGCCTTTCCGCTTATCAGGTGACAGCATGCACATAGGCGGGCGCCGCCTTTCCCCTTCTTCCAGGGTGAATGGCGTTATCACTTCCGGGGGCGCCAGCTTCTCTTCAATATCACCTTTGCCGCCAAGATACCTGTCGATAGAAATGGCGGCCTGCCGGCCTGCAGCAATCGCTTCGATCACTGATGCCGGTCCTGATACAGCATCACCACCGGCATAGACACCTTTTTTCGAGGTTGCCAGTGTTTCGGGTTCCACCTTGATCTCCCCGCCTTTCCCTAACGAAAGGTCATAGCCACCAGGGACTTCAGGACGATCACCGATATTCTTGATTATCGTATCGTACTCGCCGGTAAACTCACTACCCTTGATCGGCACAGGATGCCGCCTTCCGCTATCATCAATGTTTCCTAATTCCATTCGTACAAACTCAACCTTTAACCTGCCGTTCAGCCGGGTAACTTTGGCCGGCGTTACGAGGAAATCCAGCTTTACTCCCTCTTCAATAGCCTCCTTGACTTCTTCAGGACTGGCAGGCATGGCCGCATAAGTGCGGCGGTAAGCGATGGCAACCTCTTTAACTCCCAGGCGAAGTGCAGTCCGTGCAGAATCGATGGCTGCATTTCCCCCTCCTACCACAAGGACTTTTTTACCAAGATTCATTTTAACGCCCAAGTTCACGTCCCTAAGAAAATCAATGCCATTTAACACCGAGGCATTGTCTTCACCCTCT
>JBFYUA010000137.1:0-14003 GCA_041300305.1 Dehalococcoidia bacterium
TGCAGCAGGAAGGCGTCGCTTTCATCCCTGACGTCGTCCATCATAAAGTGCTCGTCATTGGTAAGCCTGGTGTCCCTGACCGAAAAAATTCTGACGCAGGCCAGGCCACTGTCCCTGGCGAGCGCTATGGCGTCCTGCTCCCCGCGGATATTGAGAGGTATCTTGTTGCTGGCGATGACCGCGTCGATGGCCTGTATCTGGTTGCGCAACTGCGCGGCCTTTTCATAGTCCTGGGACCGCGAAGCTTCCAGCATTCTTTTCTTCAGCTCACGCCGGACTGTTTCCTCCTGCCCCTCCAGCACAGCTATTATTTTTCTGACCTGTTCACCGTATTCCGCCCGGCTGATGGCCCCGATGCAGGGGGCGGGGCAGCGCCGGATATGATACTTCAGGCATGGCTTCGTTTCCTGACCGGTGAAAACTTTGCTGCACGACCGCAGCGGGAAAGTTTTTTTTATAAACTCATAAGTCTGCCTGGCGGACCATGCGCTGGGCACACGCCCTATATACCTGGCGCCATCATCATAGCGCCGCCTCGTTATGCTGATGGTCGGCCACTCATTTTTGATATCGATTTTTATATAGGGGAAGCTTTTATCATCCTTAAGGGTCACGTTATAATGAGGGCGGTATTTTTTTATTTGCTGGCATTCAAGTACGAGGGCGGCAATTTCAGTTTCGGTAACCACGAATTCAATCTTATCGATACGTTCTACCATTTGTCTGGTTTTTTCGGGCAGGTTTGAGGCGTGCTGAAAGTAGCTCCTGACCCTGTTGCGCAGGCTTGCGGCCTTCCCCACGTATATGATATTATTCTGCGCGTCCTTAAAGATGTAGATGCCGGGCTGTGCCGGCAAGACAGCTAAACAGGACTTGAGTTGCGATTCTAACATCATTACGTGAATTTTAGCATCGAAATATGCGGGCAACAAAGTTGAGAGGGTTATTTTACTCTCCTGTTACTCACCTGTTTGACGAATCATGATTTGTGCTAAAATAGTGCGTTTCAAATGCAAGAAGACATAAGGCTATTTCTAAACTACCTGGCCAAAGAGAAGAAGTGCTCCAAAAACACTTTGGACGCTTATAATGGCGACCTCATCCAGCTGGCAGACCATATCTCTCATTCCTCAAACCAGGAACCGGCTGTGAGCAGCAAGGTGGAACTGAGCGAAGAGCATCTGGCTTCATACATGGTCAACCTGAAGGCCAGGAGCTACACCGTGTCAACAATTGCCAGGAAGGTTGCTGCGGCCAGGACCTTCATCAGGTTTATGGCTGAACGGGGAAAGGCCAATGGCGACCTGTCGCCCAGGTTGTCTGCCCCCAGGGTAAATAAGGCCCTGCCGCAGGCGCTGTCGGTGGCTGAAATAAAAAGACTGCTGGATGAAACGGGCAGGCTGCCCACCGTAGACGCCAGGCGGGACCAGGCCATGCTTGAACTGCTTTACGCGACGGGATTTTTGGCCAGCGAGTTAATGTCGTTGAATGTGGATGATGTGGATATTGACCACGGCTGCATTAACATCACCAGTTCGAGGGGACGCTCCAGGAAGATTCCGCTTGATAAGCGGGTCCAGGAATTGATAAGGGAATATATCTCATCAGTGCGTATGAAGCTGCTGACCAGCGACAGGGAGCAGGCGCTATTTTTAAACCAGCGGGGCGCCAGGTTGACCAGGCAGGGCTTCTGGCAGATAGTACAGGGCCACGCGGACGCCGCGGGGCTTTCAACAAAAGTGACACCGCGCACTATCAGGCACAGTTATGCCGTGCACAGGCTTAATAACGGGGCTGACCTTCATTCCGTGCAGGAAGTCCTGGGGCATGCCCACGTGGCGACAACCAGGGCCTACAAGCAGGTTTAGCGCCGATGTTTAGCCCGGGTCGGAGACAATCCGCCCTCTGAAATCGGGCGATATTAATAATCCAGGAGAAAATGAATGTCCAAAAAATCACGTAAAATCAAAACAAAAAGCAGGGCAGTTCAGCCGGTTGCCGGCGCCAACACCATAAGCCTGCCTGCCAGCGCGATAGGTAAAAGGGGCGCCCCGGCTGCCGCGGTAGTTGCCTTTCAGCCCAAGAATTATGATTACGTTAAGTCCGACCTGGTGCGCATCGGCGTAATTGCCGGCGCGCTCATATTGATCATGGTTATATTGACCTTTATACCTGCGCTCAAATCATAGGATACTAATCCGGTGGATTTTGCAGGAGCGCGGCAGAGACTGATCGATTCCCTGCGTAACAGCATTGAAGACCAGCGCGTATTATCTGCTCTTTCCCGCGTAGCCAGAGAGTTGTTCGTCCCCTTTGACCTGCAATCCGCTGCCTATGATGACAGGCCTCTGGATATTAAATACGGCCAAACGATATCACAGCCTTATATCGTGGCTTTGATGACTGAGTCCCTTGAGCTTAAGGGACATGAAAAGGTGTTGGAGATAGGCACAGGCAGCGGGTACCAGGCCGCTGTGCTCGCTGAGCTTACCGACCTGGTTTATAGTGTTGAGCGGATAGCGGAACTGCAGGAATCAGCCACGCTTTTGTTGGCGAAATTGGGCTACAGGAATATTTTTATCGGGCCGGCGGGGGAGGTGCTGGGTTGGCCGGCTTATGCGTCCTACGATGCCATACTTGTCACTGCCGCTGCCCCCGAGGTCCACCAGGATTTATTGGACCAGCTTAAAGAGGGTGGCCGGCTGGTTATCCCTGTAGGGTCAAGGTGGGAGCAGGAACTACTGCGCGTTACCGTGAGAAAATCCGGGAACAGGGTGGAGAAGTTAGGCGGCTGCAGGTTTGTGCCCCTTATCGGCCGGGGCGCTTGGCAGGAGTGACTTGAGATAAAGGGCGCCAACGGGGCAAACTGAAGTGCAGGCCAGGCACGAGTTGCAATCGGTTTCAGATAGGGGTATGCCGGCAAAAGTGGAAATAGTAGTCTTTATACCGCGGTAAGCGAAATCCAAAACGGAGCGGCCCTGCTCCTGGCAAGCCCATACGCATCTCCCGCACAGCACGCATTTATCGCGGTCAAAAATTATCAGGGGGTGACTGGCGTCCGGGGGCAGGTTTACATCGATTTTGTTAAAGCGCCTGCCACGCAGCTTAAAATGCTCGGCGGCGGCTATCTTTTGCAGTTCGCAATTCCTGTCCTTGACGCAATGAGCGCAATCAAGCTTGTGGTTGCTCAACAGCAGGTCAAAAGCAACCTGGCGCAACCTGGTTATCTCAGGGCTGACAAGTTTGATGGCCATGCCGTCATATACTTTTTCGGTGCAGGAAGTAACCGGTTCGCGCCTGCCTGCGATTTCTACGAAACAAAGGCGGCATGACGCGTAAGGCCTTTTTTTGTCCTTAATGCTGCAAAGGTTGGGGATGAAGAAGCCGTTATCGAGCGCCGCCCACAATAAATTTGAATGGGATTTAACCCTGATTTCTTTCCCATCGATGATTATCGTGCAAAGCATGTGGAAACGATAGCAAAACAACAGGCGGGTTACAAATATGTAACCCGCCTGTTAAACGGCGCCTCACCTTTAGCTGTAAATGTTTTTTACTATCTGACCGTCCGGCGTCCTTAACTGCACGTGCAGCGGCATCTGGCCGAGGGAGTGGGTGGAGCAAGACAGGCAGGGATCGTAACAGCGTATGGCGGCTTCGACCCTGTTGAGTATGCCCTCGGTAACCTTGCCGTTTTTAATATAATCCCTGGCGACTTCGTAAACTGAGCGGTTCATGGCGGCGTTATTGTTGCCCGTGGCAACGATCAGGTTGACCCCCGTTATCTTGCCGGTTTCATCAACCCAGTAGTGGTGTATGAGCGTGCCCCTGGGGGCTTCTACCACGCCGACCCCCTGTTCGTTGTACTTCCTTGAAGTAACCTGTATATCCGTGGAGGTAATGTCCCTGTCCGAGAGCAGTTCGCGCGTCCTTTCAATTGAGTAAATCAATTCGATAAGGCGCGCGTAATGAAAATACATGGAGCCTTCTACCAGGCCATTGGGGCTGAGTTTTTTGTAGAGCTTGAATTCAGCGTTGGCCAGTGGGGTGGTAATGCCCTTACAGGCATTGAGGCGGCCGAGCGGTCCGGCCCGGTAGACGCCGCCGGGGTACCCCAGGCTCTTATAGAATGGGAATTTCATGTATGTCCAGTCTTCAACATGCTCGGCGATTATATCGAGGTATTTTGACGGGTCGAACTGGTCCTCCAGCACGACTCCCTTGGAATCAACCAACCTCAGGTTGCCATCGTATAAGGCGAGGTTGTCATCCTTGTCCACCAGACTGAGGTAAGCTGACGGGAATGTCGCAAAACTGTTCACCATTTTTGTGTTGGCGGCAACGTATTCTTTGAATATTTTTACTGCCAGTTGCGCGTCGGCGAGCGCCCAGTCAACCTGCTTGAGGAAATAGTCCCTGTCCTCAGCGGACAAGGCGGTGGTCATGCCTCCGGGTAAGGCTGCATTCATGTGCACTTTCTTGCCGCCGAGTTTCTTGATAATTGTCTGCCCGAAGCTGCGAAGCTTTACAGCTTCCGTTGCCAGCGCGGGGTCAGCCCCTATCAGGCCTATGACATTTCTGGTGGCCGGGTCCGAATCGAAACCGAGCAGGAAATCAGGGCTGGCAAGGTGGAAGAAGTGAAGGGCGTGCGACTGTATAAACTGGGCCTGGTGCAGCAATTCCCGCAGCAGCGTGGCGGGCCGCGTTAATTCTACGCCCAAGATTGCGTCGCAGGCTTTGGCCGAAGCAAGCTGGTGGCTGACCGGGCAGATGCCGCATATCCTTGGCGTAAGGTTGGGCATCTCCTGGAAGACCTGCCCTTCGCAGAACTTTTCAAAACCGCGGAACTGCGTGTTGTGGAACTTGGCAGATACTGCATTGCCGGCATCATCCAGCTGTATGGTAACTTTGCCGTGTCCCTCGACCCTGGTAACGGGGTTGATTTCAATCGTTTTACTTGCCATATTTCACCTCTTTAATCAAAGCGCATTATATCGCTGGGAACTAC
This sequence comes from Dehalococcoidia bacterium, assembly GCA_041300305.1. Classification (GTDB taxonomy): domain Bacteria; phylum Chloroflexota; class Dehalococcoidia; order GIF9; family UBA5629; genus CAIMUM01. Next base: position 5,009 of record JBFYUA010000137.1, read on the forward strand.
CGGTATCCTGCCGGCCAGCAATTCGGTCAGGCCGTATTTGATCGCCTCCGGTTCAGGCGGGCAACCCGGCACGTAACAATCCACCTTAACTATCTGGTTGATCGGGTATACTTTGTCCAGCAGGGCGGGCACACCGGGCGAAACCGGCAATTTGCCCTTATAGGTGCTGGGAGTATCTATGTAAGCCCGCTTGAGCACGTCTTCTTTGTCCAGCGTATTGCGCATCGCGCAGACGCCGCCGAAACAGGCGCAATCTCCTAACGCCATTATAATTTTGCTGTGATGGCGCAGCTCCTCGAGGACCTCTTTCTCCTCTTCGTTGCCGCATGATCCTTCCACGATGCCGACCGTGACATCATCGAAGCCCTTTATGTCGGTGATAGGGCTCCTGCGAAACTCAACCAGGCCCACTAGGTCGATTATAAATTCATCAACATCAAGGAATGACATGTGACATCCCGCGCATGATTCTAACCAGACCGAAGCTACTTTTACTTTTGCCATTTGTATACTCCTTACGGGCTTTATTTTTTCAGGTGCCGGGCAACTTCCTTCAACGTATCGGCATCTGTCTTGATATCCGCAGGCGCTTTGACCAGCGGTACGGTCTTCTTGCTTATGCCGTCCACTGTTGTATAGGTGCCTTTCGATTCAGTCCAGAGCAGCGAAGGAAGAACGATATCCGCCCTGGCTGTAGCAGGGGAAAGGTAACTCGCCTGAACTACGGCGAATTCCACTTCCTTCATGCCGTCGGCCAGTACCTGGGATTCTGTCAGGTCATCAGCCAACAGAATGTAAAGCCCTTTAGCCTTGCCCCTGGCCAGGTCTGATAATACCGAAACCCTGGGATTGCCAAGTCCGAGTTCCCATGCGCCCCGGCTGTTGCCGTAACGCTTCAAAGAGATAACCCCTGGCTTTTCACCTGCAAGGGCAGCCAGGTTAAGTATCGCTGCTACCAGGTCTGCATCCTTGTATTCCAGGATACCGCTACCATAAATGATAACGCTATTCTTGGACTCCGCCAAAAGCTGGGCGGCCTTCGCTATATCGTGGACATCGATCCCAAGGTCCTTGCCGGCTTTCTTAACGTCGACATCCTTGAAATCGGCCGAGAACTTGCTTTTATCGCCGGCCGACCTGGGAAGGCCATGGTCCAGGATAGCCTTGCCAAGCGCTTTCACGGCCAGGGCTTTCTTGCCCTCGGGCGGCTTCAGCCAGACGCTGGCGCGGAATGTGAACGGGTTGCGCAACGGGTCAAGCACTATAAGCTGGGCCTTGTTTTTAGAGGCTGCGCGCATGATGTATGTCCCGATGACCGGGTGGGTTTTCGTCGGGTGCGCCCCGATCACTACTATGCAATCAGCGGTGAGTATGTCCTCAAGCTTGGCTTCCATGGCCAGGCCGGCTTTGCTATCAAATTTGGTTATGCCCTGTTTAACCGTGCGGCAGTCATCGCCGTCCAGTGTATCCACGAGTTTGCTGCCCATTTTATCCATCAGGTCAGCGAAAGCCTTGAGGGCTTCGCTGCCGGCTTTACCTGTGACTAATCCTGCAACGCTGTCTGAAGCGCCGAACTTTTTGGCGATGGCTTCGAAAGCTTCTTCGTAAGAACAGGCTGCCAGTTGCCCTTTGCTGTTGCGCTTGAGCGGTGTGGCCACCCTGTTACCTGAATCGTAAAGAGGCTCAAACCTGCCCATTTCGCAGAGCAGTCCGCGGGGCTTTGACATATCAGGGCTATCGATGCGGACCAGGCGGTTGTTTTTAACCAGGCCCTTGATATCGCAGCCCACGCCGCAGATGGCGCAGGTGGATTCCACTATTGTGCACTCCTCAGGCTTGCCCCGGTAAGCGCTGGCCTTGGAGAAGATGGCGCCCGTCGGGCAGGCCTGGAAACACCCGCCGCAGGAAACGCAGGAAGACTCGCCCAGTGGCTGGTTGATATCGGCGCAAACATTGGTTTTCCAGCCGCGCTTGCCGAAGTCAAGGGCATGCGCACCGGTTATTTCATCGCAGGTCCTGATGCACCTTCCGCAGAGGATACAGCGGTTGTGGTCCATTACAAGGAAGGGGTTTGACGAATCAGTCACCTGGTTGGGCCAGGCGTACTGGTACCTGGCGTTGTCCATTTGGTATTTATAGGCCAGGCTCTGCAACTCGCAGTCCCCGCTGTCCACGCAATAAGCGCACAGGTGATTGCGCTCCGTAAACATGAGTTCCAGGACGAGGCGGCGGTATTTCTCGAGTTTCTCGTTACTGGTTTTCACCACCTGGCCGTCGCTGGCGGGATGGGTGCAGGCCGGGACGAAATTCCTTTCCTTTTCGATCTCGACCAGGCACAACCTGCAGGCGCCGACATCACTGAGGCCTTTATAATGGCACAGGGTAGGAACATCGATCCCATTGGCCGTGCAGACATCCAGGACACTATCGCCCTGTTTGCCCTTACATTGTTTGCCGTTAATGTTTAATGTTATTTCACTCATTTGCCTTTTCTCCTATCCTATATCGCATCTCAGGCATCTGCTGCATTCTTCTTTAGCTTCCTTGGCCGTGTAGTCAAGCACTACCTCTTTCATGGAAGTCTTCCTGTCTGCCAGCCGTATCTCGGCTATGCCGACCCTGGCGCGTTCCGCGGTCTCGGCATCGGTCGGCGCTACGTTCAGGTATGTGAAAGCTTCGGGGTCCTGCCTGTCAACCCTCGGCCCGGGGTCTTTGCCGCTGAGGAACCTCTTGATGGAAGAAGCGGCCCTCTGACCGGAGGCGATGGCCTCGATGACGGTCCATGGTCCGGTGAAGGCATCGCCGCCGGCGAATACCCCTTTCTGGTCCGTGGCCAGGGTGCGTTTATCGGCAACTAACGTGCCGCCTTTGCCGGTCTTGACGTTGCCAAGCTTCAACGAAGCTGTATCCGGCCGCTGGCCGATGGCTTCGATAAGCGTGTCTATCTCAATAGTGTATTCGGACCCTTTGATGGGGCTGGGTGAGCGCCTGCCGCTTTTGTCGAAATCACCGAGCGCCATCTTGTTGCATTCGATGCCTGCAACTTTGCCGGCCTTAGCGATAACTTTGACCGGGGCGGTCAGCAGGTGGAGCTTAATGCCTTCTTCTTCAGCGGCAGAGATCTCCTCTTCCTCGGCAGGCATATCAGCTTTTTCCCTGCGGTATACGATGTGTACCTCTTCGGCGCCTTTGCGCAGTGCAATCCTGGCGGCATCTATGGCGGAGTTGCCTCCACCCACCACGGCCACCTTCTTGCCGACCTTTGCTTCTTTGCCGAGGTTGATGTTGCGCAGGAATTCAATGGCGTCGTAGACACCCTCAAGTTCCTCGCCGGGGATGCCCATTTTATCGCCCTTATGCGCGCCAATGCCCACAAATACTGCCTTGAAGCCCTCTTTGAAAAGGGCGTCCACATCCTTCACAGGGCTGTTCAATTTTATCTCGATGCCCAGTTTCTTGATATTGTCTATCTCTTTGTTGAGTATCTCTTTAGGCAGCCTGTATTCAGGGATGCCTACCGCCAGCATGCCGCCGGCTACCGGCAGGGCTTCGAAAACCGTTACCTTATAACCTTCCACGGCCAGGTCCCAGGCAGCGGCCAGGCCGGCAGGGCCGGCGCCTATAACCGCCACCTTCTCCGCTTTGGCTGCCATTACCTTCGGTGTGTAGGAAAGCCCGTGTTCCCAGGCATAATCGGAAGCATAACGTTTGAGGTGCCTGATGGAAACGGGCTCGTCCACCTGTCCCCTGCGGCATTTTCTCTCGCAGGGGTGCGGGCAAACACGGCCGACCGTCATTGGCAGCGGCAAGCGCTGCATAATAAGATTGTAGGCCTCCGCGGGCTTATCGCTTTTAATCAGCGATATATAGCCGGGCACGTCCAGCCCGACCGGGCAGGTGTGCTGGCAGGGGGCCTTGAAAAGTGACTGGCAGAGCGCTGCCGGGCATTTTTTATCGATGATGTGGGCCTCGTATTCTTCCCTGAAATGCCGGATGGTGGAAACCGCCGGGTTAGGTGCGGTCTGGCCCAGGCCGCAGATGGAAGCCTTCTGGATCATCTCGGAAAGTTCCAGGATTGTATCGATATCCTCCAGTGTGCCTTTGCCGCTGGTTATCTTGTTAAGCAGGGCCAGCAGCTTGGGGATGCCGGCGCGGCAGGGCGTGCATTTGCCGCATGATTCGTCCCTGGTGAACTGCAGGAAGAATTTGGCTACGTCAACCATGCAACTGTCCTCGTCCATCACCACCAGGCCGCCCGAACCCATAATAGCGCCGAGCGCGGTTACGGATTCGTAGTCTACCGGTACGTTTACATGTTCGATGGGAATTACACCGCCCGAAGGGCCGCCCATCTGGGTAGCCTTGTATTTCTTGCCACCTGGGACGCCGCCGCCGATGTCAAAGACGATCTTGCCGAGGCTGGTGCCGAGGGGTACCTCCACCAGGCCGACATTATTGACTTTGCCGACCAGGCTGAACGACTTGGTGCCTTTGCTCTTTTCACTGCCGACGCCGGCGAACCACTCAGCGCCCTCACGGATAATGCGGGGGACGATTGACCAGGTCTCGACGTTATTGATGGCGGATGGTTTGCCGAAAAGCCCCTTATTGGAGGGGAACGGGGGCCTCTGTCTCGGCATGCCGCGTTTGCCCTCGATGGAGATCAGCAGCGCTGTTTCCTCACCGCAGACGAAAGCGCCTGCGCCAGGGAAGATATCCAGGTGGAATTCAAAATCGGTGCCCATGATATTTTTGCCCAGCAGGCCGTAATCACGGGCTTGCGCTATGGCCGCGCTCAAAGTTTCAATTGCCAGTGGATATTCCGCGCGTATATAGGCGAATCCCTGTTTTACGTCGCCGACAGCATAGGCGCCCAGCGCCATGCCTTCGATGATAGAGTGCGGGTTGCCCTCGAGGACGGCGCGATTCATATATGCGCCGGGGTCACCCTCGTCGCCGTTGCAAATGAGATATTTAACGCTGCCCGGGGAGCTCTTGAGGAAGCCCCACTTGGTGGCGGTGGGGAAACCTGCGCCTCCCCTGCCCTTGAGGCCGGATTTCTTGACCTCTTCAAGCACGTCATCGGGCTTCATCTTGTAAAGTGCCCTGGCCAGGGCTTCGTAGCCCCCGCGCGCTATGTACTCCTCGATATTCCAGGGATCTATAATGCCGTTATTGTGCAGGATGCGGAATTCCTGGTCTGCCAGGAAATTTATCTTGAGGCGCTCCGGTATGGCTTTGTTGGTGGTCGGGTCATGGTAGACCAGCCTTTCCACTACCTCGCCTTTGACAATATGTTTGTCGAATATCTCCTGCACGTCCTCAGGCTTGACCCTCACGTAGAGGATATCGCCCGGGTTGACGATGACCGTCGGTCCCATTTCACACGGGCCGAGGCAGCCTGTTCGCACAATGGTCACCTTGCTTTCCATGCCCTTCTTTTTCAGGAGCTCTTCGAAAAGCTCGGTCACTTTGTCTCCACCGGCGGCGGTGCAGCCCATACCGCGGCATTGCTGAATGCAAATCTCGGGGGAGGACTTGAAATGGCTCAAATCCGCGTCGTCGCGGATCTTAAGCCGGGGCTCTACCGTTTTTTTTAGTTTTGCTAATTCTTCAAGAGAGGTTATCTTAGGCACTACTTTTACCTCCTAATGGTACATATTCAGGATTTCTTTTACGTGGCCGGGTTTGACCTTTCTGTGTATGTCGTCGCCGATAGCTATGACCGGCGCCAGGCCGCAGCAACCGAGGCAGCGCACAGTCTCAAGCGAGAATTTGCCGTCCGGCGTGATTCCCTCGGGTTCCAGTCCGTACTCCTTCCTTAAAAGGTCAAGTATGTCCTGGCCGCCTTTCACATAGCAGGCCGTGCCAAGGCACACCTGGATGACGTGCCTGCCCTTGGGTTGCATGGTGAAGAAGCTGTAGAAGGTGACTACACCGTGGAGCTCACTCAGCGGGATTTTTAAATCCCTGGAGATTGTCTTCAACACGGTGGGCGGGAGATAGCCGACTACGCCCTGCGCCTGCTGCAAAACGCGGATGGGGGCGCCGGCCTGTCCGCCGGTGTCATCGATGATGCACTGTATGCTCTGGAATGCCCTGCCGGCGAAACCTCTGCCGGTGGCGGTGGTGGATGCGGGGGCTGACTTCTCTTTTGCCATAAAAATCCTCCTAAATCAGGATATCAACATTAAAAAAAAAGGGAACGAAGTCCGGCGACCCCATTCCCCTGGTCAAAGCGCACAACCAAGCCGGGATTTTACTATTAGCGGATAGTAAAGTCAATGTTTGCAGCCTTTTCCAAAGATTTTAGCGAACTGTCGATACCGCGGCCGAATAGCTTCAATTTAATCGGCTCGCCGCCGCTATATTTTTTAAACACACGGCAGACCTGGCATATGCTGGTATCCGTGCCGCTTTCTCCATAGTTGTCGAGCTTGCAGTACGTCCCTTCGATCTGCCAGCAGGGGACAAACTGGTACTTTGTGGCCGGGCAAGCTTCACGGATCTGGGCCGGGCAATGGCACATCTCCCAGCAGGGGACTTTATCTGCCCAAAAATTAACCTGGTCTTGCGGGGATGGATGCGCGGCACGGCCGGGCCGTTCAATGATATTGTGTGAGATGATAAGTTGCCTCGCTTGGGCCGGTCTACCACCCGGCAAAAATAAAAATTCAGCGACGCTAAGAATTTATCTGATTTGACAATCCATTTCATCCGCCTCAAAGCCTAATCGTTGTGTTTGGCTGCAATACGCCGTTTGACGATGCTGTTTGCCCTGCAAAGAAAAATTCATAATCCTACGGCTGATAAGGTAAAATGCTTAAGCATTTATGCTGACAATATGCTGTTGTAAGTTTGAATAGTGAATTTATTACGTATATAATCACATTCATGAAGGGAGATGATCTATGGAAAAAATGAGGATACTGCTGGCCGAAGACCACAAGGTAGTCAGGGAGGGCACGCGCAGGTTATTGGAATCGCAACCTGATTTTGAGGTGGTAGGCGAAGCCAGTGACGGCGTCGAGGCCGTGGAACTGGCTAAAAAATTGAAACCCGAGATTATTATCATGGATGTGTCCATGCCCAGGCTGAACGGCATAGAGGCAACCCGGCAAATCAAGGCGATATATCCCAATATAGCCATTCTGCCTTTGACCGGTTACGACGATGATGAATATGTTTTTGCCCTGTTGGAAGCCGGAGCGGCCGGTTACCTTTTGAAGGATTCCAGCGGCGAAGAGTTGATAGAAGCTATACGGCAGGTCATGACCGGTGAGCCTGTATTGCACCCCAAAATTATGAAAAAAGTTTTAAACAGGTTGCGCTCACCGGTGGAGGAACAGTCCACACAAACTGCGGGTGAGGTCCTCAGCGACCGGGAAACAGAGGTGCTGCGTTTGGCGGCACAGGGAATGAGCAATATGGAGATTGCCGACAGCCTTACACTGAGCGTGAGGACCGTCCAGACACACCTGCGCAGCATATTTAATAAACTGGGTGTGGGGTCCCGTTCTGAAGCCATAGTTTTCGGCCTAAAAAAGGGATGGCTGACCCTCGAAGAATTGCCCTGAAAAGTGTAATCAATTGTTAGTAAAGAAGTACGATTTCTTAATACTTTGACCTGCTTATGATGAGGATCACCTATAAAATTTGGACCCGCTATCATTTTTGGGTAATCCTTATTTTATTCGCCGCGGTTACCCTTTTCCTGTTCCGCGACTTGATATGGACCGCTGGGTTCAAGTCGGATGTTTTCCTTTTCAATTTAAGCCGCCATACCATTGAGCGCAACCTGTTTTTGTTGCTGGCCCTCTACACCGGGTTTGTTTTCGGTATATTGCCTGCCCTCATAATCCTGGGCATGTCGCTATTATTGATGGTACCCCAAGCGCTTTTTTATTCAGTCAACCGCAGTGACGCCCTCCTCGAGGTGCTGCTTGTGACAATCGCCGGGTTGGCCTTCGTGTACTGGATGAACATAAAGGAGAAGGACGACAGGCGCTATAAAAAAGCGGTGACCGCGCTGGAAAATACGCAGGAGCAATTACAGTCGAGGATAAGGGAGGCCAGGGCCAACGCCAGGAGGCTGGCCACCCTTAATACCATATCCAACGCCTTAAGCCAGTACCTGGAGCCTGCCAGGGTCATCGAAACCGCCGTAGAGATGGTGGGGGAGGTGATGGAGGTGGAGGTAATACTGGTATATACCATCGAGCCGGGGAACGAGGACCTGGTGCTCACTGCCTACGAAGGTGTCTCTGCTGATTCCGCCGCGGAACTTGACCGTGTAAAAATCGGCGAGGGGTTCAATGGGCAGGTCGCGGACACGGGCGAGGTCATGCTGGTGCTCGACGCCTCCAGCGATCCGAGGCTGACCAGGTCCGCGGTTGTCCGTAATAAGATACATCCCATGCTGATCGTACCGATGAAATCCAAGGGTGAGGTCATCGGCACTGTTTGTGTGGGCATGCGCCGGCCCAGGACCTTTCTGCCGGATGAGATAGACCTCTTGAGCACCATCGCCGGTCAGATAGCTTTAGCGCTCACCAACGCCCGGCTTTATGCGGAAGCCAGGGAGATAGCCGATCAGCTTTACAAATCAGCCCGCGATTACCGGGACCTTTTCGAGAATTCCCACGACGCCATCTGGTTTCATGACATAGACGGTAAGATACTGGCTGCTAATAAGGCCTCGGAGGAACTGACCGGCTACCCGACCGATGAGTTTATAGGCGGCAATATCAAGGAATTCATGGATGCAGGGATGTTGAAGCTGGCCGTGGAAGTCAAGCGTAAATTAATCAATGGCGAACCCATGAATCAGCCCTATGAACAGCATACCATTACCAAGGATGGTGTCCGTAAGACCTGCATGATTACATCGGGCGTAATGATAGTGGACGACAAGCCGGTGGGTTTCCAGCATATCGCCCGGGACGTGTCTGAAGAGCGGAGGATGCAGAATAACCTGCGCTATTACTTAAACCAG
>JBFYUA010000145.1:0-9745 GCA_041300305.1 Dehalococcoidia bacterium
AATGGTCTTGCCCCCCCAATTCTTCTCGGAAAGGAAATCACAGATAGCCGGAACCATTTCACCATCGGATAAGCCGTTGAATTGAGCGGAATTGACCATATGCCCGCCTTCCAGGTGGGCGGCTTCCAGATCCTTGCCATCCCAGTTATCCGGCGCCACCACGACCCTGATCGGTATGCCGTATTTCCGGGCGAAATCGAAGTCCCTCTGATCATGAGCAGGTACGCCCATGACGGCGCCCGTACCGTATTGAGGCAGGACGTAATCAGCTATCCAGACAGGCACTTTTTCGCCGTTTGCACGGTTGACAACGTAGCTTCCCAGGAAAACCCCGGTCTTTTCGGTGTCAGCAGCCGTCCTTTCAAATTCCGTCTGTCTTTGCGCTTTGCGTATATAGGCTTCGACCTCAGCTTTTCTGTCGGGCGCGGTCAAACCGGCCACCAGCGGATGCTCCGGGGCCAGGACAAAGAAGGTCACACCGAACAGGGTATCGGGGCGCGTGGTAAAAACCCTGATCTCCCGCTCCTCTATACCCGGTTCATTCAGGCCGAAGGATATATCCGCGCCGTAGCTTTTACCAATCCAGTTGGTTTGCATGATGCGGATACGTTCCGGCCAATCGATCTTGCTGAAATCAAGTAACTCATCAGCGTATTTAGTGATCCTGAAAAACCATTGCTCGAGACGCTTTTTCTCCACAGCGCTGTCACAGCGCCAGCATATGCCGTCGCCTACCACCTGCTCGTTAGCCAGCACCGTCTGACATTTCGGGCACCAATTGACGGCCGCTTTCCCGCGGTAGGCGAGTCCGGCTTCAAAAAGTTTCAAGAAAAACCACTGGGTCCATTTGTAATACTCGGGGAGGCAGGTGATGACCTCCCTGCTCCAGTCATATATGGCCCCGATGCTTCTCAGCTGGCGGCGCATATTTTCGACATTCTGCAATGTTGAGACGGACGGATTAATGCCGGTTGCAATGGCCTTATTTTCAGCGGGAAGGCCAAACGCATCGAAGCCCATGGGATGCATCACGTTATAGCCCCGCATCATTTTGTAGCGGGCATAAACGTCGGATGGCGCCATGGCGTACCAGTGCCCGATATGCAGGTCCCCCGATGTATAAGGAAACATGGTCAGCGCATAGAATTTTGGCCTTGGGTCATCCTCCTTGACACGGTACAAATTGTCCGCTGCCCACCTCTCCTGCCACCTCCTCTCGATTTCCTGGGGGTTATAGATGCTTGATGCTTTCATAATAGCCAAAATTTTAGCCTTTGAGGCTTAAAGCGTCAACATATTGATGCTAATACAAGGCATTGTATGCCAATTGGCCGAAATCTGGTATCATGGATTCATATAGGATTTAATATGCTGCCCGAAAAATTCGAAAAGATCGTAATAGATGCCGTTGCCGGTATGCCGGACGAGTTTCAGGAGATGTTGGACAATGTCGATATCTGCATACAGGACTGGCCGAGCAGGACACAATTAAAAAGCGTGGGGTTACATGATAAATACGATTTGCTGGGTTTATATGAAGGTACTCCCAGGACGCAGCGTGACCAGAATTACAACCTGGTGCTGCCGGACAAAATAACTGTCTTTCAAAAGCCACTTGAAGCGCAATGCTCATCTGCCAAAGAGTTGAAGGATGAAATAGTCCGGACTGTAAAACATGAAATAGCGCACTATTTTGGACTGGATGATGAACGTTTGGAGCAGATTGAAAACGGCGACAGCCGCTAATCACTATTGATTTGCACATAATTTTAGAGTAGAGTATTACCAGTGTTACATGGTCTAAATATTTTGGAGGCTTTAAATTGATGAGAAGGTTGCTATCATTGCTGCCGATTGCCTTAATAATATCAATAGCCATAGTGCCGCCCTGCCTGGTTAGCGCTGATCGTTTTTCGTTTGCCGCACAGGATACCGGCGCGTATCAGCAAACCCTGGGCGGTGCCGGGGACTTTTTTATGGATTTTTCTTTCGCTGACAACGACAGCAGCGTCCCTGATGGCCTGACGTTTGCAAAAGGCGTCCCTTTTATTGCGCCCGTGGAAGTTGACAAGGGCCAGATAGTCACCATCAAGGTCAAGGCAACCAACAGCAGCCCTGTCCAGATAATATACCCGAATCCCCTCAAAGTTAATGGTAAAAACGCTGGATCGCCGACATCTATTACACTGGAACCCTCAGAAAGCAAGGATATTACTTTCCTTCTCACCGCGGAAGTAGCCGGAAGCAACGACGTAAGGGTGGGCAACCTCCAGGGTATAGTTACTGTCAAGGGCGGCTCATTTTTTGATATGTTTCCACTTTATGTTTGGATAATCTTCGGCGTTATTGTCATCATTCTCGCCATGCTGTTAGTGCTGATACTCATGAAACCCAAGAAGAAAGCCGGGGTCCAGCCCAAGCAGTTTCCGCGCCAGGGCAAGCAGCCGGGTAAGGCTGGAAAAGCGGGTGCGCCCGACCAGTTCCCCCAACCCGGCGGGTTTCCAAGGCCCGGGATGCCCGACGGCATGCCGCCCGGGATGCCCGGTCAGGGTCAGCCCGCTTCACCCTATGATATGCAGGGGCAGGGCATGATGGGTATGCAGCAGCCGTTTCAACAGCCCAATGCGCAGGGCATGAATCAGCCTTTCCCCTCGCAGCCCGGCATGCCGCCACCATTCCCTCAGCAATCACAGCCCGGTATGCCTCAGGGGTTCCCGCCTGCACCCGGCATGCCACCCGCATTCCCGCAGCAGCCTCAACCGGGAATGGCGCAACCTTTCCCTCAGCAGGGGCAACAGGGGATGCCGCCTGGCGGTATGAGAGGGCCGCAATACCCTCAGCCTCCCCATATGCCGCAGGCGGGCCAGCAGCCTCACGGGCACGGCACGCCGCCAGGCACGCCTCAGCCGATGGGGCAGGGAATGCCGAACGCTCCGGCAAGCGCTCCAGGAGGGCAGCCGGGGATGCCTTTTGGAATGCAGCCTCCGCCAGGGCAGATGCCCCCTCCGGGGCAGGGAATGCCCCCGTCCATGCATATGCCGGGACAGCAATTTATGCCACCGGCTATGCAACCCGGCATGTATCCCCCCGCACCTGGCGGGATGCCCCCGCAGGCACCCGGCAATTACCAGTCAATGGGCATGCCGAAATTTTCGGTCAGCAACCTTTCCATAACACCTAACAGCGTTAAAGTTGGCGAACCTGTTAATATCAGCATTTACGTGACCAATAATGGCATGCAGACCGGCAAGTACAGCGTTGTGCTGCGTATTGGCGGCGTGGTGGAAAACATCAGCGATATGACCCTGTCTCCCGGCGGGAACCAGACTGCCAGCTTTGTGGTGGTGAAAGACGCCCCCGGCGATTACTATGCCGATATAGACGGGTTGGGTGGATTTTTCAATGTAATTCCGCTTAACCCGCCCGCGTTCATCGTTAGCAATTTCTCGATTTCTCCGGAACGCGTCAGGCAGGGGCAGCCAATCATCGTCACGGCTTCTGTGACTAACCTCGGGGAGATTACCGGTAGCCACGCCCTGATATTGAGAATCAAGGGCATGGCAGAGGCTCAGCAGGAAGTGCTGCTGGGGCCGGGCAAGACCCAGGACGTCGAATTCCAGATAAGCAAAGATACCCCCGGGTTTTACCCTGTATCAATGGAAAACTGGACCGGCAAATTCGTCGTTGAGATGGATTGGACCGGTTAGCAGCCGGACCTTAGAGCACCCTATCCTTTAGTAATTGTTGGTTTTCAGCAGTTGGCTCTTGTCTGTGAGGTAGTCGATATAAAGCACACCATTGAGGTGGTCTATCTCATGTTGCATGGCCTGGGCCAGCAAGTCCGTGCCCCGTTTGCGGAATAGTTTGCCGTTTCTGTCCCTGGCCTGTACCCTGACATACTCAGCCCTGGTCACCTCGGCCTGGTAGCCCGGCACACTCAGGCAGCCCTCAATCACCAACCGCTCACCTTTGGTTTCCACCACGACAGGGTTTACCAGCACAAGCACCTCCTGCTCGGGGACCTGGATGACCACAATTCTCAGCGGCACGCCGACCTGGTTGGCTGCCAGGCCCACACCGCAAGCTGCCTGCATGGTTTCAATCATATCATCGATCAGTTTGCGGATAGAATCATCAATGGAGGCAATTTTTTTTGCCTTTCTCCGCAGCACAGGGTCGGGGTCTGTATGTATTTTTAGTAAAGACATGCCAAATAATTAAAGCATACCCACAGGGTCAACGTCCACTATCCACCCGGCGGGAAAGTTAATACTTTTTACCAACTGCTGCAACTGCTGTCCCAGGATAATAATCTGCATCTGATACCTGCCGCGCAACCTTGCCAGGTGGGCCGGGGCCGGGCCTATCAGCCGCAATCCAGCCAGGCCCTGCACGGCGATTTGCTGTTTTAACACGGCGGCCATCGAACTCGCCTGCCGGCTGCATTTATCCTCGCTGGGATGGCTGACAATCAGTCTTATTATGCTGTTATAGGGAGGATACCCGAAAGCCGCCCGGTACTTGATTTCCTGTTTGTAGAATCCTTTGTAATCATGCTTTGCGGCGTATTTGATAGCATAGTATTCCGGGGCAAAAGTTTGAATTACCGCGCGTCCGGGAACGTGGGCCCGACCCGCTCTGCCTACAACCTGGCATAAAAGCTGGAAGGTCCTTTCCGCCGACCTGAAATCAGGCAGGTTCAGCCCGGTATCAGCGTTAATAACTCCTACCAGCGACACCCCCGGGAAATCCAGGCCCTTGGCTATTAACTGTGTTCCGATCATTATATCTGCTTCGCGTTTGCGGAACGTGCCTATTTGCTTAATGTATGTTTTAGCAGTCGATACAGCGTCACTGTCAAAGCGCAGAATCCTGGCCGTTTTAAACAGCCTCCGGCATTCCGCCTCGACTGTTTCTGTGCCAATGCCCATATACTTGATATCAACGCCGGCGCAAACAGGGCATTTTGCGGCTGCGGCATAAGTACGCCGGCAGTGGTGGCAGACCATGCGTTTGACGGCGGCATGATATGTCAATGCCCCCGAGCATCTTTTACATTTAAATACCAGACCGCAGGCGCCGCATTGGATAAATGTGGATAGTCCGCGCCGGTTAATATAAAGCATCACCTGCTCGTCCCTTTGAAGAGAATGCCCGACCTGCTGCTGGAGAAGGTGGCTGAAGATGCTGCGGTTTCCTGCCTTTAATTCGTCACTCATATTAACCAGGCTTACTTCAGGCAGCGGTGAGGTTCCCCTCGTGGAAACCCTTTCCTTTAACTCGATAAGCTGCAACACGTCATTTACGGCCTGGAAATAGGTCCCTATATCTGGCGTGGCCGTCCCCAGTAGCAGGACGGCCCCGCTTGATTGCGCCAGTTGAATAGCCACTTCTCGGGCATGATACCTGGGCAGTTTATCCGACTGTTTATATGCCCACTCATGTTCCTCATCCACTATTATCAGGCCGAGGTCAGGTTGAGGCGCAAAGATAGCGCTGCGCGGTCCTACGACGACGTCAAATTCACCCCTGCTGATGCGCCGCCACTCGTCGTACTGTTCACCGGCAGACAACTTGCTGTGCATGACCGCTACCCTGCCGGGAAACCTTGCAAAGAAGCGGTCCGTTATTTGCTGTGTCAGCGCAATTTCAGGCACCAGACATATGCCTTTTTTCCCCTGCCTGATCGTCTCGGCCAGGGCCGCCAGGTATATCTCAGTCTTGCCACTGCCGGTAACTCCTTGAAGCAGGAAGCAGCTTTGGCGGCGGTTAACCGGCGCTTCCCTGATTGCCGTCTCCAGGGGTTGCCAGGCCTGCTGCTGTTCCGCCGTAAACTGAAGCGGAAACTCCAGCGCGAAATCGCTGCGCGCCAGGGGATCGCGGAATACCTCCTCATCTTCCAGAGTAATCAGCTTTTTAAGCAGCAGGCTTTCAATTGTGCCGCGGCTGCATTTGACACGTGATATTACCTGGTTAAGCGGTAGCCTGCCCCCGGTATCCTCAAGAAGACCGATTACCTGCCTCTGTTTTACTCCAGTAACCGTGCCAGCCGTTCCTGTGCAACCGATTGGGCCTGCGGAGGTATTTAGCGCCAGGTATTTAACAAATTTCGCTTTGAAGGGTTTTTTATTGCCGAAACCGGGCGGCAGCATCAGGGCTATGGCATCGAAGAGGGGCGAAAGGTAATAATCCGCTATCCACAGGGCCAGGTCGATGCGCCCCGGCGATAACATGACCTCGGGAGAGATAAGCTCGATAATGTCCCGCGTATCCTGGAGCGGTGATGAATCCGAGAGGCCGACCACAATGCCCCGCACCGCCCTGGCGCCGAAAGGCGCCAGCACCCCCTGCCCTCTCAGGACGTTTAAGCATCCCGGTATAGAATAGGTAAAAGCATGCCGGTGGCCGCCAGGTGCATCGACGGCCACCTCAGCAAATTTCATGCAGTTTATTTAGATTCAGTTACAGGCGTCTCGGGCTGGACGTCCACCGCCTCGAGCATATCCGGAACGGCCACCTGGGCGACATTGTCCCGCCTTTCCTTCAGCCGGGCTTCCTTGGTGCTGAGGCGCCTGATGTAGTAGAGTTTGCTGCGTCTGACCTTGCCATGGCGCACCACTTCAATTTTTTCCAGCAACGGTGATGCCAGGGGGAAGGTATGCTCCACGCCGACTCCCGAGGTAACGCGCCTGACGGTGAAATTCCCGCCTGAATTATGCCGGGCAACCTTGATAATCAAGCCGGGGAATACCTGAAGGCGCTCACGGCTGGCCTCCTTGACCTTGTAACTGACACGCACATTATCACCGGGCTCCAATTTAGGAAGCCCCACTGTCACTTTATTTTTTGCTACGGCGTTGATATCCATTTCAGATCCCTATCCTTTATTTATTATTCTCAATTATTATTCAAATCTTGCGATTTCAACAACTTTCTCTCGGCATCTGTTAAAACTGCCTTCGGCAGCAGGTCCGGACGCCTGGCTGCCGTCCTTAAAATACTCTGTTGGCGCCGCCAGTCAGCCACGGCCTTATGGTTTCCTGACAGCAGCACCTCCGGCACGTTGCTCCCCCGGTAGGCGGGAGGCCTGGTGTACTGGGGGTATTCCAGCAGGTTACCGACGTGCGATTCCTCGGCCAGCGACACACCGGAACCCAGGGCGCCCGGCAACAACCTTACCAGGCAGTCGATGATCACCATGGCAGCCGGTTCGCCCCCGCTGAGCAGGTAATCACCGATACTTATCTCATCAGTAACCAGGTGGGCGGCAACCCGCTCATCGATTCCTTCATAGTGCCCGCAGATCAATATTATATTACTATTGGCCGCCAATTTTCCAGCCAGCACCTGCGTGAGCAACCTGCCCTGGGGAGTCAGCAGTATCACCTGCGGGTCCGACTCCTCGATTTCAGCCCTAACTGATTCCACCGCCTCAAAGATTGGCCCCGGCTTCATGACCATACCGGCGCCGCCGCCGTAAGGGTAATCATCCACGGTATGGTGCTTATCATGTGTAAAAGACCTGATGTTATGCAGCCTGATTTTCACAATCCCCTGTCCTATGGCCCTGCCGACAATACTATGTTCCAGGAAACCCGCAAAAGCCTCCGGAAATAACGTCAGCACATCGATATTTAACATCTCTTGATCATCCTGCAATGCAGCAAACAAGACAGGTATTTTACCACACCACTCGTAAAGTACCAAGTTACCCGCTTGCCCGTGTCTTTTACGAATAGTAGAACACTTGAACTATGAACCTATATATAGAAATATTATGCGGTAATAATCTATATATTGTGGTCAAAAACAAAAATGATTTGCCAGGCTGTTGAAACTTTTAGAAAAGCGACAACTTTTTCCTCAAAACCTCTTGACAGGGGGAGATAAAGGGCGAATAATGGTGGCAAGTGGTAAAAAATGGTAAAAAGGGGGAAATGAAATGGCGATAAATTGTCAGTGTGAAAGCATTGCGGACCATGCGTTGTACTCCTTTTTGAAAGAAAATGAGATTACCGGTCACAGGTTGCGCCTGCTACTGTTCTGGGGCAAACATCCCCAGGCCAGGTTTAACATTGATGGCATCGCCCACGTCCTTGATATCACCTGCTTCCACATGAGGGAATTGCTGCGCGAACTGATAAGTAAGGGAATGGTGGAAGAGCAATACTGCGCCAGCGGCATCGCTCATTATTCCCTGAATTCAGGGCATGCCCTGAGCGAAAACATACAGGAACTGGCCACCCTGGATTGGAAAGCGATAATGCACCTCGAAGGAGAAGTTGAGCGCGAAGCGCTCATGGCCTGACGGCCGCAAGGATCGATTACTAATGTTTGTCGGTGAATACGAATATAAGGTTGATAACAAGGGCAGGCTGCCCCTGCCTCCGCGTTTCCGCAAGGAACTGGAGGACGGGCTAGTACTGACCATAGTTGCCGACAACTGCATTACCGCCTACACCAGGGCTGACTGGGCCAAGATGCCAGTCACCCAGACCCCGGCTAACTTCCTCCTTTCCGACAAAGAGAGGAGGCTCAACCGCTTCATCTTCAGCAACGCCAACGAGGTTGCAATAGACAACCAGGGCCGAATAGCCCTTCCGTCCACCCTCCGCGAAAGGTGCGCCATCTCGGATAACGCGGTTATACTCGGCATCAATAACTGCTTCGAGATCTGGAACCCTGACCAATGGCATAAAGAACGCCCGTCCGCTGACGATGCGCGCCAGTTAATGGATAAACTGGAGGAAAGGAAATGAGCACAGCTTTAGCTAACAGGGTGCATGTCCCGGTACTGGCAGAAGAGGTAGTTGATGCGCTGGATGTGTGCCCCGGCGGGCGTTATATAGACTGCACCCTGGGTGGGGGTGGACATTCAGCCGCCATCTTGGCACGCTGTCAGCCCGGCGGCACGCTGCTCGGCATCGACGCAGACCCCGAAGCCATAAATCTCGCCCAGCATAATCTCTACGACTATTTCGAAAGCTCAGTAATTATCAACGACAACTTCTACAACCTGGAATATATCTGCGCCCGGACCGGCTTTTCGCAGGCCGACGGAATATTGTTTGACCTCGGCCTGTCCTCGCTTCAGCTTTCAAGCGCCGAGCGTGGTTTCAGCTTCCAGACTAACGGCCCCCTCGATATGCGCTTCAACCCCGACGAACAACTGACCGCTGCCGATATCGTGAACCGTATGCCGGAGGCCAAATTGGCACAGTTGATCCTGATATACGGCGAGGAATCACAGGCCAACCGGATTACCAAAACTATAGTTGCCAACAGGCCGGTTGCAGATACCGGGGACCTGGCTTCCATCATTGCCGGCGCCACAGGTGAAAACTTCGGTAAAATCCATCCCGCCACGAAGACCTTCCAGGCTTTGCGTATAGCGGTAAACAGGGAGTTGGACCACCTGACCTCGGCGTTGGACCAGACTCTTAATTGCCTTGCGCCCGGCGGCAGGTTAGCGGTAATCAGTTATCACTCCCTGGAGGACCGCATCGTAAAAAATTTCATGTTACGCGAAACCAGGGCCTGCATCTGCCCGCCCCACCTGCCGGAATGCCGTTGCCGGCATGAACCGCGCTTAGAACTTGTCAGCAGACATCCGATTACTCCATCCGAATCGGAGATTGAAAAAAACCCGCGCAGCAGGAGCGCCAAACTTCGGGTTGCGCGCAAGATATAAATAAATACGCAGGAGGCATAGAAAATGATCGGAGCAAAAAGGTTCAACACCATC
>JBFYUA010000183.1:0-3096 GCA_041300305.1 Dehalococcoidia bacterium
GGTCCAATGCACTTAGAGAAAAAGGCAAAACCCATCCGGTAATTGTATTTCTGCGCCAGTTCGCCAATCCTCTCATTTATATCCTTCTCATCGCTGTACTCGTTGAGATATTCATAATGCGCAAACCAACCGATGCGCTCGTAATACTGGCCGTGCTGACCATTAATGCAATAATCGGTTTCGTACAGGAGAGTCGCGCTGAGCAAGCTATGGAGGCGCTTAAAAAACTAATTGTTCCACGTGCACGGGCATTACGCGGAGGCGTGATCACTGATATCGCAGCGGCTAACCTCGTGCCCGGTGATATCATTGTATTGGAAGCTGGAGACAAAGTACCGGCTGATGCAAGGTTGATTGAATCGGCCGGTCTTTCTATTGATGAATCGATCCTGACCGGAGAATCCGTGCCTGTGGAGAAATTTACAGCACCAATCGAAGGTGAAGCGGCGGTAGCAGACATGGGTAATATGGTGCACATGGGATGTATGACCGTAAATGGACGGGGTTTTGGTGCCGTCACAGCTACAGGCATGGACACGGAAATAGGCAAGATAAGTGCGCAGGTACAGGAAGTTAAACCGCCACCTACGCCCCTTCAACGGAATATTGCGAAGCTCAGCAAATATATCGGCATTATTGTGCTGTCAATCGTGGCCGGATTAATAGTAATCGGGTTGCTGAAGGGCTATTCAATTGACGAGTTATTTGCCCTGGCGGTGGCGGCGGCTGTCTCAGCTATACCTGAAGGCCTTCCTGTAATGGTTACAGTTGTGCTTGCCCTGGGAATAAAGAGAATGGTCCAGCGGCATGCCCTGGTCCGCAAGTTGACGGCTGTTGAGACAATGGGCGCAGTCAATGTTATTTGCTCGGATAAAACCGGTACGCTCACTGAGAGCGAGATGACTTTACGGCAGTTGTATCTGCCGGACAGGACTGTGGAAATCACAGGAGCAGGTTATCAAACAGAAGGGGATTTTATTATCAGTGGCAACATATCGGAACCTTCTGCCGATGATAGTCTCATGCTGGCACTCAAGATCGGTTGCCTGTGTAATGACTCCGTATTGAAACCGGATGGCACTAAATACAGAGTATTGGGTGATCCTACTGAAGGAGCGTTTCTGGCTGCCGCAATCAAAGCAGGGCTTGACCGTGACATCTTACAGAAAGAACAAAGACGCCTGGCTGAGTTGCCCTTTTCCAGTGAAAAACGCTACATGGCAACATTGCATACCTGCAATGTTGACAACGCCATAGTATTTGTCAAAGGAGCCGTGGACAACGTGCTGGCTATGTGCCGGCGCGTTAAATTGAACGGCATTGATCAAGAACTGACACCGGAAATAAAAGAGAAAATTGAAAAAGCCAACCTGGAAATGGCATCGAAGGCGCTAAGAGTAATGGCTGTGGCATACGGAGACTGTGGTCCTGCCCCGGAGCAACTTACCCATGAACATATTAATGGGGCACTGACGCTTGTAGCCCTTGCGGGCATTATCGACCCGCCCCGGGCGGAGGCGAAACAAGCCGTATCTGACTGCAAACAAGCCGGCATCAAAGTGATAATGGTTACCGGTGATCAGAAGGCGACAGCTGTAGCGATTGCCAATGAGATTGGATTGCAGGATGGAGATGCCTTGACGGGACTCGAACTGGATAAGATAAGCGAGAAAGAACTGCAGGAGCAGATTGACCGGATTTCTGTTTTTGGACGTGTCGAACCACTGCATAAACTGAGGATAGTCAATGCACTTAAGTCACGAGGACACATAGTAGCAATGACCGGTGACGGTGTTAATGACGGCCCGGCGCTCAGGTCTGCTGATATTGGTATAGCCATGGGTATCAAGGGAACAGACGTTGCACGAGAAGCTTCCGATATGATTCTTACCGATGATAACTTCGCTTCAATTGTCGCTGCAGTGGAAGAAGGAAGGGTAATATTTAGCAATATACGCCGCTCTGTTTTCTATCTTTTGAGCACCAGCATCGGTGAACTGTTTACCTATATTCTGGCGATCCTATCAGGAATCCCTTTACCCCTTGTCGCCGTACAGATACTCTGGGTCAACCTGGTTACCGATGGTGTTTGTACAATACCGCTGGGATTGGAACCCAAACATCGTAATGTGCTTACCGAACCTCCAAGACGGGCAGAGTCCGGCATAATATATAGTGGAATGGTGGCAAGAATAGCCTTCATGGCTCTGATAATGTCAATGCTTACCTTTTTTGTTTTCCAATGGCAATTGCCGTCAGTGGGACTGGAAAAAGCGCGTACCTTCGCCTTTACCTCCCTGGTAGCCATGCAATGGTTTAATGCGATTAATGCTCGCTCCGACAGGCAGTCGATTTTCAAACTCGGTGTTCTTAGCAATCGTCTTCTCATCGGCGGAATAGCTGTTGCCGTGCTTCTTCAGTTGATGGTCATCTATTTGCCCCCTCTGCAGAATGTGTTTTATACGGTCCCACTTACTGTCCGTGACTGGAGCATAATCCTGCTCTTAGCCTTGGTCATCCTGGTAGCTGAAGAGTTGCGTAAATTTATTGCGCCAAAGTTATTCAGCAGGGGACTCTGAGGAATCATTTTAAAGCACTTTATTGCATCCGGGTATTCAGCTTTACCCGGGACATTTTCCACCCGTGAGTTTGATGATGCCCCTGCCATTTGACATCCCATTACAGACAGGGGCTGATCTTTCCAGGACGAAGCGTCCTCTGTTAGAATACATTCATATAAATGGAGGTGGTAGATTATGCATTATCAGCAATGGATATTACTGGTTGTGATCGTGGTATTTGGAGCAGGAGTAATTGGCAGTTACGTTCAGGGGATCTCTGCCAACCCGGGCGGGGCCGAGAAGCTCTGGGGTGGGGTGAAGGGGGGCCTGAGGACTTTTAACTATGTCACCATGCTCCTTGCGGTCGCAGGTTTTTTCCTCTTCACCTATTACTTATTCTTCCGTACCGACCCAGCTACTGCCCAAGTTGCCGGAAGCCTCAATTTCTGGGTCTTTATAGTCATATATGCGCTCATCCTGCTGCCGTCTGCATTCTGGATGCCGTTGACCTTCAATGTTCTGGCAAGCCATAACG
>JBFYUA010000165.1:0-3632 GCA_041300305.1 Dehalococcoidia bacterium
GTACCTCAGTGGTATGATCTCATGTTCAAGGCAGGAGATCTCGATTTCCACCTGTGGCAGTTTTGTCTTTGCGCAGATTGTCCGTATATCGCCCAGGCTGATAGTGCGGATACCCCGCCCGGCGGAGTCTCTGGCTGTGCTGAAAAGTCCGGCCGTTAAACGTATAGCCTCTTTACGCGCGTCCATAATGCGTCATTATACCCTTATTAAAGGTATTTATTAAGCCGGTGGCGTTCATCAAGATATCCAGCCATTTTAAGGCAGGCTTGATAAAGTTCGCCCGGTTTGGACCTCCGGTGGAAAACCGGCGGTATACTCACAAATCCCCGTGAATATTCAGGGAAGGGCGTGATTGCCGCCGATAACATTGATCCGGGCGGTATGGCGACGCGGGTTGTTAAACTGAGGGATGGCGTAATAGTGGCAGGTTAAGTTTAATCCCGCCGGTTGATTAAACGCTCTCCTGACTGTATTATAGACTGGCAAATGAGATAAGGAGACGTGATGTTACCTGAATTAGGAAAATTGGACCGGGCCACTTTTGATAAATTGATATTGTCGCGGTTAGGCAAGCAGGACAGCTCTGTATTTATCGGTCCCCAGCACGGGGTGGACGCCGCGGTCATAGATTTACCGGGTGGTGACGTGATGGTGATTGCCGAGGACCCGACCTTCGGCATGCCGGTGATCATGCCATATTTTGGTTGGGCCATCGTGCACATCTGTGCCAGCGACGTGGCTGTATTGGGCGTTAAGCCAAGGTATATGACCATCTGCCTGATGTTCCCTCCGGGGACTACTGAAGAGGTGGTGGACGCTGTCTGGACACAGGTTGACGGGGAATGCAAGAAACTGGACATCGCCATTATCGGCGGGCACACGGGGATCTATCCCGGCATGGCCTTTCCTCTCAACGGCGGCTGTACGGTGATGGGCATCGGCAAGAAAAGCCAGATAACTCCGGCTTCCAATGCCAGGGTAGGTGACCGCGTGCTGATGACCAAGGGTCCGGCCATTGAAGCGGTCGGCCTGTTAGCCTGCCAGGCGGAGGCGACCCTGAAGAATAAATTGGGTGATGAGATCGTCGAGAAAGCGAAGAAATATCTTTTGCAGATGACCGTGGTTGAGGACGCGCTGACGGCGGCGCCCCTGGCCCATGCCATGCACGACGCCACAGAGGGCGGGTTATTAAACGGTGTCTACGAGATAGCTGCGGCTTCGAAAACGGGAGTGACCATCTACGAGGATAAAATCGTCATCCCCGATGAGATAGCCGCGGTTTGCCGATCGTTCAATATCGACCCATTGATATCCATTAGCGAGGGCACACTGGTTATCACAGCCGCGCCGCAGAACAGCGGTAAGATCATCAGGGAACTCAAAAATAAAAGCATCAATGCCTGGGATATCGGTGAAATCACTGAAGGCGAGAGGCTGTTTATTAAGAAAGGCGGTGACAAGGCCCTGCTGGAACCGGTATTGGTAGACCCGTTCTGGCCTGCCTACTTCAGCGCGGTGGAGGGGTGAGTGTTGAATAAAAGGGATGCCGCTGAAAAGATTCTGGGGAACCTGGCGCAGGCAGTCAATAACTTACAGGCCTGCCGGGAGTTTTCGCTGCTGATGCCCGAGGTCAGGGTCAATGTGGTCTATGCTTTGCCCGGGGCTAAAGGCGGCAGGGAAGTTGCTGCCATAGATGGCAGGATAACCGTGGTAAGGGGATATCCGTTCGCGTCCGGTTCACCCGCCTGGGGAGGCTCCGATCACATGGCCAGGCTGGTTATTGAGGCGCGTAAATATAACGCAGACATCAATGCCGGCATCAATTTCAAATGCGATGATGCAATTATCAAAGTAGTTAAAACATATGCTAAGGAGAATAAGCTCGCATTAGGGTGCATCGACCGTACCAGGGAACCGGCCGATGTTTCGGCAAAGGACGGCAGTTCCATGCCGTGGAAGGTTAAGCAATTGGTTGAACAAAGCGGGCGCATGCCCGACGTTTTCTATGAGGGCAATGGTTGGGGCAAAGAGCCGCTCTTCGTGATACTCGGGGTAGACGCGGTCGGCGTTGTTAAACGGGCCATAGCTATTGCGCGCAAATACAAGATTACAAAGGCCCGGACCGGCTGACCGGATACTTTACATAAATAGTTGAGGGACAAGATGGCAGGCGCCGCGGATAATGCCGAATTAATCAGCAGGATACTGAGATTGAAGGAGAAGCGCAACGCTGTTATCCTTGCTCACAACTATCAACGGCCGGAAGTGCAGGATATCGGCGATTTTGTAGGTGATTCCCTGGAGCTGAGCCGCAAAGCGGCCGAGACGGACGCAGACGTCATCGTATTCTGCGGGGTCCATTTTATGGCGGAGACGGCGTCCATCCTGTCACCCGATAAAATAGTGCTGCTGCCCGACGCCGGATCGGGATGCCCGATGGCGGACATGATCACTGCCGATGCCTTGATCAGGAAAAAACAGCAGATGCCCGGTGTACACGTGGTCTGTTACGTAAATTCTTCGGCGGCGGTCAAAGCTGAATCGGAGGTTTGCTGCACCTCGGCCAACGCGGTCAGGGTTGTCGAAGGCGTGGGCCCGGGTGAAATACTGTTTGTGCCCGACCAATATCTGGGCCATTACGTTTCTACGCAGACCGGGCGGACTATGGAACTGTGGCTGGGTTTTTGCCCCACGCATCTAAAAATCAAACCCGAGGACATCCTTTCAAATAAGCAGAGATACCCGGGCGCCGTGGCGCTGGTCCATCCGGAATGCCGGCCGGAAACTACCGCGGTGGCCGACCATGTGCTTTCCACCGGCGGCATGCTGAGATTTGCCGGGCAAACGGACGCCAAAATCCTAATAATCGCTACCGAGGTCGGGATATTGCACAGGCTGCGGAAGGAGAATCCCGGCAAGACATTCATCCCTGCCAATAGCGGGGCGCTGTGCGCTGATATGAAAAAGATCACACTGGAGAAGGTGCTGTGGGCCCTGGAGGACATGCGGCCGGAGATAAGGGTGCCCGGGGAGATACGTATCCGCGCAAAGACTGCGGTGGACAGGATGCTGGCAGCCTGATTTTACCTGATGCGCGGAATGCGTTAGTATTTAGCCGGGGGTATGATGAGAAAAGTATATATGGATAATGTCGCGGCAACCCCTTTGCTGCCTGAAGTGAGGGAGGCGATGCTACCTTTTATGGGGGCGGATTTCGGGAACCCACAGTCTTTGCATTCCTGGGGCGACGGCGCCCGGGACGCTGTTGAGGGGGCTCGCGGGCAGGTGGCCGCGCTGATAGGCGGGGCGGCCGAAGAGATAATATTCACCGCCAGCGGCACCGAGGCCAACAACCTGGCTGTCAAGGGCATGGCACGGGCGAGGGCCGACAAGGGAAAGCACATCATAATCTCCGCCATCGAGCATTTCTCCGTGATGAATTCCGTCCGCACGCTGCAAAAAGAGGGATTCGAAGTCACTATAGTACCGGTGGATGGGGCCGGCCTGGTGGATCCCGGTGAAGTGCTGAGCAGTGTCAGGAAGGACACTATCCTCGTATCGATAATGCATGCCAACGGCGAGGTGGGCACGATTGAACCGGTGGCGGCCATCGCTAAAAACCTGGCTGCGGA
>JBFYUA010000234.1:0-4419 GCA_041300305.1 Dehalococcoidia bacterium
TACCGGCGGGCTTCCTGATTTACCGCATTTGAGGGTACATGTTTTAGAGAGGGAATATGAATCAGCAATGAAGCAGCGCGGCTTTAAGGAAAATGGACGGTACCGGAAGGCGCATTGGGCACACTCACCTGACTGGGTCACGTATAAAGAACAATATAACGAACCATGGTTTGGCTTCGATTCTATCAGGCAGTTAAACGGCCTTCCGCCTGAGATTATTCTGGTGCGGCTCCCGGGCCACAGCAGGGGCCATTGCGGGGTAGCCATCAATACGTCAGACGGTTGGTTGCTGCATGCGGGAGATGCCTATTATTTTCATAAACAGATGCAGGATACCGCGGTAACGACGCCGATGGTCCATCTTTTTCAGCGGTTTGCCCACCTTCACTACCAACAGGCCATGCAGACAAAAGATAAATTGAGGAATATAGCGTTAAAAAATAAAACGGAAATGAAAGTATTGTGCAGTCACGATACTGAGGAATTCGAATCATTATCCCGGACACGGGTACGAATCTAATAGGCCCGGGCCGGCATATCGGTCCCTGCCGGCAGTGCAGGCGTGTGCGAATCCGGTTTGCCATCCGCGCGGGAAACAAGGATAATGTCCGGTTGGTTAAACAGCCGATAACAAGGAGGTACTATGCCCGGAGCACTGTCAGGGGTCCGCGTGGCGGACTTCAGCCGAATGTACGCAGGCCCATTTTGTTCTATGATTTTGAGGGAACTGGGTGCGGAGGTCATCAAGGTGGAATTCAGGGAGAGTGGGGATGCCTGCCGGACCATCCCGCCCATTACCGAGGGTGGGGAGGGTTATACCTTTACCATACTCAACCGCGGCAAGAAGAGCGTTACCCTGGAGCTTAAGGAGGCCGACGGGATACAGGTTGCGCGCGACCTGATCGCCAGGTCGGACGTGCTGCTGGAGAATTTCTCAGCCGGCGTGATGGACAGGCTCGGGTTGGGATATGACGCTGTCAAGAAAACTAATCCCGGGCTTATATACGCGTCGCTTTCCGGCTTCGGCCAGACGGGGCCGAATTCAGGCCGCATGGCCTTTGACTCGATAGCCCAGGCCATGGGCGGACTGATGAGCGTGACAGGGTTTTCCGATAACCCGCCTACCAAGTGCGGTCCGGCCATCGCCGATTTAAGCGGCGGCGCTTTCACGGCGATATCCATACTGGCTGCGCTCCAACACCGCAACACCGGCGGTGAGGGGCAGCGCGTGGATGTATCACTGCAGGACTGTATCTGGCTGCTGACCGCTGTTGAGACGCTGGCGCCCTACGTGCTCAGCGGTGAATCGGGCAACAGGGTGGGTAATATGCATCCCAATATCGTGCCCTGGAACACCTACCACGCCCGCGACGGCTATGCGGTCATCTGCATCGTGACCATCGGGCAGTGGCAAAAGATGGCGCAGCTGATGGGCCGTGAAGACCTCATACAGGACACTGACTCGCTCACGCTCGTTTCGCGTGTGCAGCGGAGGGCAGAGTTGGACGGCATAGTGGCCGAATGGGTCAAGGACAAGACCATGGCGGACCTGCAAAAGATCATGGACGATGCCAGCCTGCCGTTCGCCCCGGTCATGGATACCGCCAGGATCGTGGCAGATCCGCATATGAACAGCCGCCGGATGATTGTTGACGTGGAGCAGATGCTGTCCGGCACTCTCAAGATGCCCGGGACGGTATTCAAGCTGTCGGAAACTCCGGGTGACCCTTTTATGCCCGCCCCCTTCCTGGGTGAGCACAACAGCGAGGTTTACGCCGAACTGCTGGGCTACAGCGAAGAGAAGATTGAAGAGTTGATGGCACGCGAGATTATCTAAGCATAAATGCGGGGGGGGGCGCTCCGGCGCTGCCCCCTGCTTACCTGAAAAAAATGTCTAAGTTGCGTTGGCAGCTATCACAGCCTGTCCCAGTGAGATGCCGCCGTCGTTAGCCGGCACGTCCTTATGGGTAAGCACATCAAAACCGGATTTCTTAAGCAGGTCCGTAACCCTGGTCAATAACAGCCGGTTCTGGAAACAGCCGCCGCTGAGCGCCACCGAGTTTAACCCGGAGACCCCCCTTATTTTCACACAGACATCGCGTGCCATCTCCGCCACGGTATTGTGGAACCTCATGGCCACCGTGGAAGAATGGCAGCCCTTCAGCAGGTCGTCCAGGACGGCTGCGATAAGCTCATGAAGCATGATGGTGCTGTAGCCTTCGACGCCGGTTAATGAAAAAGGATATGAACCTTCTTCGCCGGGCGCGCTGTAGGCTGCCATCTCCATCCCGATGGCGGCCTGCGCCTCGTAATCGATGGTAGAGCAAATGCCGGCCATGGCGGATACGGCATCGAAAAGCCTGCCCATGCTGGAGGTGAGCGGTGAGTTAAAGTTGGACTCGACCTGCCTGCGTACCAGTTCTCTTTCGGCTGCGGCAATCCTGTCAAGGAAGCTTAGCCTATTGTCGAGCGCGCTTTCGCCCGGCAGCGCCAGGATGTATCCCAGTGCGGTCCGGTACGGCTTTTTAATGGCCAGCGCGCCGCCGGGCAAGGGGAGGTACTGCAGTTGCCCGGCACGTTTAAAACCCTGGTAATCAGCCACCAGGAACTCCCCGCCCCAGATATGCCCGTCGCTCCCGTAGCCGGTGCCGTCAAAGGCCACACCTATAACGGCTCCCTCTTTGCCGTTATCTGCCAGGCAGGAGGCTATGTGCGCGTGATGGTGCTGGACCGCCACAGGCCGCAAATCATATTTCTTTATCTGCTCCAGGGCGTATTTAGTGGGCAGGTAGTCGGGGTGCATGTCGTAAGCTATGGTAGTGGGATTGATACGGAAGAGCTGCTTATACAGATCCACCGTTCTCTCGTAGTGCTCCAGTGTTTCGATGTTCTCCATGTCCCCGATGTGTTGGCTGACGAAGGCATGGTTATCGCGGGTAAGACAGAAGGTGTTCTTCTCCCCGGCGCCGCAGGCTAGGATTTGAGGCGACTCGCGGGTGAGACGGATAGGAAAAGGCGCGTAACCGCGGGCGCGGCGGAACAGAACGGGTTGCTGATCCGATACCATGGCCACGCTGTCATCGTAGGTAGAGTGTATATCACGGTCATGCAGGATGAAATAATCGGCGATATCCCCAAGCCTGCTGAGCGCCTCGCTGTTTTGCCCGGCTATGGGTTCCTCACTGACGTTGCCGCTGGTCATCACCAGCGGCAGGTTGCTTTCCCGCAGGATGAGATGGTGCAGCGGGGTATAAGGGAGCATCACTCCCAGGTACTTCAATCCCGGCGCTGTCTCGGGGCAGATGGAAGAGGTGTCCTTCCACTCGATCAGCACGATGGGCGCCCGCGGCGAAGACAGCAGTTTTTCCTCTGCATCCGAGACAGTGCAATGTTTATGTACGTCTTCAAGGTCCTTGAGCATGACCGCCAGAGGTTTGGATGGCCTGTGCTTGCGCCGGCGCAGCAGCTTAACGGCCCCGGCATTTTCAGCGTCACAGGCCAGCAGGAAGCCTCCTAACCCCTTGATGGCTACTATCCTGCCCTCCCTGAGGAATTCTGCGGTTTTGAAGATGATGTCACTGCAGCCTACCGGCTTTCCCTTGTTGTCTGTCAGCTCAAGACGGGGGCCGCAGGCCGGGCAGGCGTTGGGTTGGGCGTGAAAGCGGCGGTCGAGCGGATCGTCATACTCGCGCCGGCAATCAGGGCACATCTCGAACGGGGACATGGTAGTCAGCGGCCGGTCATAGGGGATATCTTGGATGATGGTGAAGCGCGGCCCGCAGTTGGTGCAGTTGGTGAAAGGGTAGCGCAGGCGCCTGTTGCCGTCAGTGAAAATGTCGTCCATACAGGGTCTGCAGGTGGCAATATCGGGTGAGACAAGCTGGTACTTGCCCGGCTGCGCCTCGCTGCTGCGTATCTCGAAGCCCGTGTAGCCGGCGGGGCTATCAAAACTCACCGACAGTTCTTCAACCCGTGCCAGAGGCGGGGCCTCTCCGGCAATGGCGGAAATGAAAGAATCGATGGGCCCCCTTTCACCTTCCACCTCTATTTTCACGTCTGCCGATGTATTGCAGACCCATCCATTCAACCGGTATTTTTTCGCTAATCCGTATATGAAAGGGCGAAAGCCCACGCCCTGCACCACGCCTTTGGCGCTGATGCGGGCAAGCTCGATCTTATTGCTATCTGCCATTGTCACAGGCTGAATTGTACTTCAAGCAAAAAGGGTGGGCAAGGAAGGCCTTGATGTTGTCTGATAAGGGACATCCACACATCTTGACGCCAGGGTTTATAATAGTACGATTCAAAAAGTTATCCAGGAAAATATCTATTCAGGGAGGGGCGGTCAATGGACCAACAATACAGGGTTTACGGTTACCGGTGGGTGGTTCTGGCCATCTACATGTACATTTCGGCGCT
>JBFYUA010000246.1:0-5391 GCA_041300305.1 Dehalococcoidia bacterium
AGGCCGGTTAGTATAGGAGCGGACGGCAGCGCACAGAAGTTCTTTAACGGCACGATCGACCAGGCCAGGATATACAATTCCGCGCTAACGGCAGAGCAGATCCTGGCCCATTATGATGCGCTCAAACCCTGAGTGCTGCGCAGACTGGAAGTACGATAAACGAATGGACATCAATAACAACAAGAGCCGCACAGTGCAGGCAGGCGCCACAAGGACAATGCAACGGGCCACAAAAGGAGGGAATAATGAGCCAGCAGGTTAACAAGATCAATTCAAAGAAAAAGGATGTGGGAAGCGCTAATGTAAACGGGGGTGGTAGCCTGTGGCCAGCGGTGCTTCTCTTTGCCGCAGGCGCAATCCTTTACTTTGCAGATATCACGCTGGCCGCGACCGGCCTGTCGGCGCCGCTATGGAAGGAATATTTTATCAGCCGCGGATTATACCTGATACTGTTTGCCGTACCCATGCTATATTGCTCTTACGTATACCGTATGCGCGGCGTTATGGTTTCCGTCATTGTCTATATTGTGCTTTTCGGTTTACGCGCATTTTATGAATACCCGGACATGCTGCCTTTCTATAAATCCCTGACCTTCACGGCTTTTCTCATGGTGCTGGGCCTGTTGATTGCCCGGTATCAGAACATACGCGACAGTGAAAGGCAGGCCAACAGGATGGTAGAGGCCAGTGAAAGGCGTTACCGGGCGCTGACGGAGAACGTGGCGGACATTATCTGGAATATGGATATGGATATGACCCTGCATTATAGTTACATTAACCCGGCGGCGATGCAAATGCTTGGATATACAGTTGGAGAAACCGCGGGACAGAAGATCGGCGATATCCTTTCGCCCGACTCCGTTGAGCAGGTAATGCAAGTGGTAAAAGAAGAAAACGCGGCCGGTAAACAGTCCCAGAGTGCTGACGTCTCACAGGTGCGCGTCATGAGGTTGTCCGAGAAACACAGGGATGGGACCCTGCTGCCGGCGGAGGTCAAGGTCATTATCCTGCGGGACAGCGCCGGCAGACCCACCGAAATCCTGGGCGTTACACGCCTGATAAAAAAGCGGGTTGCCACGCAGTAAGCCGGATATATGCAAAAACGTTATTGCAGGAATAGCAAGTAATCTCAATTCCCTGCCTTAGGGGCGTTCCTTCAGGTGCGCCCGCGTTACCCTTTTGTAGGGGCGTTCCTTCAGGTGCGCCCGAAAAAGCGGACAGGCCTAAAGGCCCGTCCCTGCATAAGATTGCCACGCCCTTCGGGCCCGCAATGACAAGGTAAAATTTAATGCCGTTTTGAATACAACTGTTTTAATGTATAATAGGAATAAATACTCGAAGAAATTAAGTAGTGGCGACTCCGATAGAAACACCAAAGAAACCCGGCAGCAGCATACTCCAGCGCCTGCCGCGCCTGGGTACGCGTATCTGGGTACTGATTATCCTCTGCCTCTTCCTGATTGCCGTGGTCCCGCTGGCTATGGGCTACATGACGCAGTCCGCACGGCAGCAAGCCCTTAAATTGCAGATCGGCCAGCTACAACCACAGGTGGATGCCCTGAAGGCCAAGATGGCTTCCCAGCCCGCTGCGGCGGCCGAGATGGGAAGGTTGAAGGCGGAAGCGGAAGCGGCTAAATTGCTTTACAAAAGCCTCGCCGATAACCCCGAGATATCGCAGGTTATCATGGACCTGGCCTGGGATAACCATATAAATATTACATCCATGAGCGTTTCGTCATCGAAAAGTAAAATCCTGGACAAGGAATACCCCGTGCTTGTTTACTCGCTCAGCCTGACCGGCCAGGTCGCCGGCTTCCAGAATTTTCTCATCGCCATCGGAAACAAGTTGCCCTCCAGCCAGTATTCGGGTATCTCCATACGCCCGGCCGCAATAGAGGGCGAGCCTGACACCGCTTCAATCGGTATACAGGTGTATTGCAGTAATTAAAATGTATTGTCAATCGCGCTTATGCTGACCGTTAATATCGAAGACAACTCGCTGAGGATTACATCCGTTAGGGGCAGGCGCACTGTCTTTGCCATCGAGAGCCCGCTGGAGCACGGTTGGGTGGAGAACGGCGTGGTCATTGAGAAGACTAATGTCGGAAATCTCATTGTCATGCTGCTGGCCGAAAACCGCATAAAGGAAAAAGAGTGTGTGGCATGTGTGAGCGGCATACAATCGATTTACCGTGTGGCCTACGTGCCCAAGCTCGACCCGGCCCTGTTGGCCGAGGCGGCCAAGCAGGAGATGCAGAAGGCCATCCCTGTGCCGCTCGATTCGCTGTATACCTCCTGGACGGATATCAAAATGTCGGCTATGGAGACGGCGCTCTGCCTGGTTGGCCTGCCTTTCGATAATGTCAATTCGGTGATGGAAACGCTTATAGCGGGCGGCCTGCAGCCGAAACACCTGGAACTCAAACCCCTGGCGATTGCCAGGGTGATAGACGAAAAGACAGCTATCGTGCTGAATGTGCAGCCGGCCGGCTTTGACCTCATCATCATAAATGACGGGCTGCCGGAACTCATACGCAGCCTGCCCTTTCCGGGTCCTATCATCAATGAAGGCGATAAGGCGGCCATGGTTAAAGAGGAGGTGGAGAGGACCGTCAATTTCTACAACTCGGGGCATACAAGCAGCCCGCTGAATAACCTGACGCCCTGCATATTGAGCGGGTATTACCGTGAAACACTCTCTATGATGTTGGGGTACGAGGTCAGGCCTGCCCCCATGCTTGTGACGTATCCGCAGGGGCAGGACGAAAATATATTTACTGCCAATACAGGCCTGGCGCAGCGCGCCGTCAACAGGCTGACCAGGAGGGTGGATATCAATGTGACGCCGCAGGCCGCGGCGGCCGGGAAACAGGCAGGAGGGTCATCAGGCTTCAGCATTTTACCCCTGGTGACCCTGTTTGTATGTGCTGCCGCGGTCCTCGGCATGTGGGCCGTCAACAGTGCGGCTGAAGCTGAAACGATCAGGCTCCAGCTACAGCTTAATGAGAAGACCAAACTGTTAAGCGATACGCAGAAGCTGTACCGCGAAGGAAGCGAGAAAGATGCCAGGGAGTTGGCCGCTTATAAACTGATTGCGGATACCCTCAGCGGCCCGATCAAGGCCGTGGCGGAGAACAGAGGGTTGGTCAACCGGCGCATCGGCGAGGTGATAGCGCCGCTGCCCGGCAGCATGTATTTAACAAGTATCACCCTGAGCAGCGATAAAATTGTTGTCGCGGGCTCGGCGCCCAGCGAGGACATATTGCTGAACTATGCCCGTGACCTGCGGGCCAGGGGCATATTCAGTATGGTGATGGTGACCTCTGTGGATAAAAGCAGCTTCATCGAGGTCAAATTTACGCTGACCATAACCACCGGCTGAGCGGCTCAGGGTACTGCGCATAATATATTTTGCAGTTTAGCATCATGAAGATAGATGAACTTTTAAACCTGGCGGCGGAGAGCAGGGCCTCCGACCTGCACCTGATTGTGGGTGTGCCGCCCATGTTCCGCATTGACGGCGAACTGCAGCCGGCCGGGAACTGGCCGTCCCTGCGGCGCGAGGACATCGAGGCCCTTTTTAACGAGGTCGCCAACCAGCGTCAGAAAGAGATCTTTAAACGTGATATGGAGGTTGATTTCGCCTACACGCTGCAAAATGGCGGCCGCGGCCGCTGCAATGCCTGCCTGCAGCAGGGTTCCATCAGCCTGGCCATCCGCCTGCTGGCCCGTACCATTCCCACCGCGGAGGACCTGGGTCTGCCTGATATCATCAAGGAGCTTATCACCCGGCCGAGGGGGCTGATACTGGTAACCGGACCGACGGGTTCAGGTAAAAGTACCTCCATAGCGGCCATGCTCAACCACCTGAATACCACTAATAAGAGGTACGTGGTGACGATCGAGGACCCGGTCGAGTATGTCCATCAAAATATTAAGTGCGCCTTTTCCCAGAGGGAACTTGACAGCGATACGCATTCATTTATCAATGCCCTGAAATACGTGCTGCGGCAGGACCCCGACGTGATATTGGTGGGTGAGATGAGGGACATTGAGACCGCGTCGGCTGTGCTTTCCGTGGCCGAGACCGGCCATCTTGTGCTTTCCACCGGCCATGCGCCCAGCGCCGCCCAGTCGGTGGAGAGGATAGTGGACATGTTCCCGCCGCATGAAAGGGCCATGGCGCAGGCCCGCCTGGCCTCCACGCTGATAGCGGTATTCAGCCAGGTGCTGGTGCCGCGCATCGCGGGCGGCAGGGTGGCGGCGGTGGAGATAATGCTGGCCAACTCGGCAGTGAAGAACCTGATACGCGAGGGCAAGCCCTTCCTCATCCCCAACACCATACGCACCAGTTCCAATACCGGGATGAAGACGCTGGATGACGCGCTGATTGACCTGTACAGGAGGGGTATTATCACCCGGGACTATGTCTTTGCCTTCTGCCAGGATGCCGAGGACGTGAATAAGACGCTCAGGGCGGCTAATCCGTCAAGATAGTTGAACACAAAAGAACAGGGCGGCGAACTGTGCCCGCCGCCCTGTTTAAGTCAATGTCTTTTTATTTTAGAAAGTGCAACCCGTGGGCCAATCGGCTGGCTGAGAGGTAATTTCCCCATTTACTACCGTTCCTGTCCACGTGTATTTTGGTGTGGTCAGGAGAAAATCCTCGCAATCAGCATAAACTATGCCGGAATTAGAACCCGCTTCATACGCAGCAGCGACGGCTGCCGTTTGAATGTTATGCTTTTCGGTTTGGGCCGCTTCACAGGCGCCCCTGCCGATGAATTGGACAACATTGAGAACCACCACGCCGGCCAGTGTGCCCAGGATGGCGATGACTACCAGTAACTCGATCAGTGTAAAACCCTTTTGTCCCGATTTCATAAATTTCATTTTAAACCTCCATATTTTGTTTTCAAGCCGGGCCGCATCGACCTTCAGCCCCTTTTGTTCAGTACACCCTATATTATATATGCCCTCACGGCAATGTAAATAGACTTTTAGTAGCCTCTATAATGGGACTAAAGTCCCGCTTTATCCGCCCGCCCATGTAACAAACCCTCCAACATGTTAATATTATTGTAACGCGGTTGGCGGTCTTTCACTATGACTAAAGTTGCAATAATTAATGGTTTAAGGGATCATCTCCGTTCCTATGAATCGATGTCCCTGCAGCAAAAACTGGGTAACCTGACCGAAGGCGTCTGGCTGCTGATTATATTTTTATTGCCCGTTTATATCAATCCTCTTTGCCATAATCCCTTCTATTTCCCAAGGCCACGGCGCTGGTCTTTCTGGTTTCTTTATTGCTGGGTTTGGCTCTGGCACAGTGGTTCCTGAAGCCCGGTACCGCCGGAATAGGGGATTTGCCCGCCAGGATGCGGAAATCGC
>JBFYUA010000263.1:0-13274 GCA_041300305.1 Dehalococcoidia bacterium
ACTTGCCAAAGCATACCGCAACTTGGTGAAAGAATTCGACCATGCGAACGGCGGGTTTGGCGGCGCCCCCAAATTCCCTGAACCGCTGGCAGTGGAGTTTTTGCTGAGGTTTTATTTTCGCAGCGGTGACCGGCATGCCCTGAAAATAGCTGAACTGACACTGACCAAAATGGCCCGGGGCGGGATATTTGACCAGCTGGGCGGCGGTTTCCACCGCTATTCAACAGATAATTGCTGGCGCGTGCCGCACTTTGAAAAAATGCTGTATGATAACGCGCTCCTAAGCAGCCTTTATACCCATGCCTACCAGGCGACAGGGAACTTAAAATACAGGGAAGTCGCCTGCTCGATTCTTGATTACCTTTTAAGAGAGATGCATTCGGCAGAAGGCGCATTTTACTCAGCCCAGGACGCCGATACTGAAGGGGTGGAAGGTAAATACTATGTCTGGACCAAGGCGGAGGTTGAACAGGCTGCAGGCAAAGAAGCTGAATTATTCAATAAATATTTTGGTGTAACCGGGAGCGGAAACTTTGACGGACACAACGTCCTGACAGCTGCGGATACCCCCGGTCCACAGCTGTCGCCGCAGCTGCTGAAAATTAAAAGCAAACTTTTGGATGTACGCGGAAAGCGATCCAAGCCGTATCGCGACGAAAAAGTCCTGGCCTCGTGCAATGGTTTGATGATAAGCAGCCTTGCTGAAGCTGCCGCCGCATTTTCAAACAGGGATTACCTTCAAGCGGCAACCGGGTGCGCCGGGTATATTACGGGATTGTCAGGGGACACTGGGACACTTGCCCATTCCAGCAGGGACGGGATCGCGGGCAAGAACAGTTTTCTCGAGGATTACGCCTGTGTTATACAGGGGCTGCTGGATTTGCATGCGGCCACATGGTCAGGCAAATGGCTTAGAACGGCGGTAAAGCTGGCTGCCGACATGATGGAGATGTTCGTTGATAAGCAGGACGGACTATTATACGATACAGCTAATGACAGCGAAACGCTCTTCCTGCGGCCAAGGAATCTCATTGACGGCTCCACCCCGTCGGGCAATTCGTCGGCAGCCGGGGTTTTATTGCGCCTTTGCGATTTGACCGGCGATCAGGCATATGGGAAATTGGCGGAGCGGCTGGTCACATCAATGCAGGACAAAATGATTGATCATCCCCGGGGTTTTGCCAACTGGCTGTGTGCCATGGACTATTACCTGTCACCACGCCTGGAAGTAGCTATTTGCGGGAACAGGAACTCAGGTGAATCGGAGGAGTTCATCAAAGCCATATATGAAAGGTTCCTGCCGAACAAAATAGTGGCTGCTCAAGATGAGGCGACAGGTGAGATGGTGACCGGGATTGTGCTGCTTGAGGGCAGGCATGCGGTGGAAGGACGCACAGCAGCTTATATTTGCAGCAATAAAACGTGCAAAGCCCCGATAACCGGCGTTGAAATGCTCATTTCCGAGTTGAATAACCTTGAAGTTAGGGCGCGTGATTAACAGGTATGCCCGGTAAACAATGTATAACCTGCATACTGATCGCCATGCTGCTGGCATGTGCGGGCTGCCAGGTGTTTGCCCCGGGGCAGCCGGGTGGCGCCGCCGACCGGCAGGGGCTTTCCGCGCAAATACGCAACGAGATACGGCCGTACACACTGGATATCGCGACCTGGGAGATAAATAACCTGCTCTCTGCTGACGTTCAGGATACGGGAAGCGTGCCCGGGGTCACCGGCTTTGCGGATTTGCCTTCAAACATCTCCACGGTGCTGATTGCGGAGAATATCACGGTCTTTCCACAGGTCCGGGTAAAACTGGTGGAGCCGCCGTTATTGCTGGTCATATCGCCACGTGACCGTATAGCCTATTATGACCGCATATTGCTGACACCGGGCTTGACGGGAGATGTTATGGCGCAAATAGAGGGAAAAGTCGATGCCCTGGATTTATCGTCACTAATAATACGGCTCGGCGGTTTCGGCGCCGCGTATCCCGCCATTGTGTCGCCTGATATGGCGCCGGCACATATTGTAAATGCCGTGGTGGAAGAGTGGGCGCATCAATACCTGGCCTTTAAACCGCTCGGGTTTCTCTACCTGCTCGATTCATTGGGGTGGCGCCAGGACCCGGAGGTTATTGTCATGAATGAGACCCTGGCGGGCATGATTGCGCGGGAGATCGGGGACAAAGTGTATGAGCGATACTACCCGGCGACGGCCAGCAAGGAGATTAGCCCTGACCCGGGGGTCTTCGATTTCAACATTGAGATGAGGGAGACCAGGCTTAAAGTTGACGGGTTGCTGGCTGCCGGTAAAATCGAAGAAGCTGAGCGTTACATGCAGGTCAGGCGGATTGATTTTAACCGGCAAGGCTATGCTATCAGGAAGCTGAACCAGGCATATTTTGCCTTTCACGGGATTTATGGGCAGGACCCGGGTTCGGTCAGCCCGGTCTACCGTGATATGCTTAAATTGCGTAAAAACTATGCCGGCCTGGCGGGTTTTATCGATAAAATGTCCTGCATGACCGGTTATAAAGACTTGGAAAAGGCCCTTATCGGCCAGTCAGACTGACGCTAATCAACATATTATTTTCGCCGTGCTCACCGGTATGCTTTTTATATCATTTTGATATACTTTACGGGTTATGAATCCATCTGACCTTGTCTCTGCCTTTGTGATTGCCCTGGGGCTTTCCGCCGATTGTTTTGCCGTATCGCTGAGCGTCGGCGCCTCCGGCAGGGTATTTTCCTGGAAGTCCATGCTGAAGGTGGCGGGCGCATTCGGCCTTTTCCAGATGGGCATGCCGCTGCTGGGATGGCTGATCGGGCAGACCGTGGTCGAATTGATCGCGAGTTACGATCACTGGCTGGCCTTCGCACTGCTGGCGTTTATTGCGGTACGGATGGCCTGGGAGTTTATCAAGGGCGGATCTGAGTCTGAAAGCGTGGATATCGACAAATGGGCCAACCTTGTGACGCTTGCAGTCGCCACCAGCATCGATGCCCTGGCTGTGGGCCTTTCCTTTGCCTTCCTGCACATCAATATCTGGGTTGCCGCGGCCATTATCGGCGCCGTGGCTTTTTCAGTCAGCGCCGTCAGTTACTGGTTAGGACGCAAGGTAAACGCCTGGATCGGCAGGTGGGCGCTGCTGCTGGGCGCCGTAATATTATTAATCATCGGGTTACGCATTTTGGTCACCCACTGGACGGCATAAATGAACCGCGTTGACTTAAATTGGGATGACAATGAGGTCCTGCCGGACAGGATCAGGCCGGATGTCGAGTTCCTTTTCTACCGCATGAGCAAGGCGACTATTGATATGGTTGACCCGCGGGCGGCTGAACGGATCCTGGACATCGGCTGCGGGAGGGCTATCGATATCGTAAACATGTCGCAATCGGGGGCAGTTTTGATAGGCATCGAGCCCTCATTCGTGATGATTATGCATGCGCGCGAAACGCTGAAATTGACCGGCCTCCATACGCAAGTGCTGCAGGCCATCGGTGAGAGCATTGCTATCGCAGCGGGATCCATGGATAAGGTTGTTTGTAAAGGGGCGCTGGACCATTTCGCCGAACCGGGCGAAGCTTTGCAGCAGATGGCGGTGGCCCTGAGGCCCGGCGGGTATGCCGTAATAGCTATCGCGAATTTTGGGAGCCTGGGATTTATGCTTGGCAGATTTATCTTCTGGTTGAGGCGGATATTCAATATCAAGAACCCCTACCGGCGCCTGCCCTGGGAGCCACCGCCTGACCATACGGTTAAATTTAATTACGCGATGCTTCTCAAACTGGCGAATCAGTATATGAAAGTGGAAAAAGTCACCGGCGTTTCCATGCTGTGCTGTGTGCCGGGCTGGGGGGATATGCTCTCAGGTCTGCCGCGAGGGTTATGCAGGTTTCTGCTGGTAACGCTTGACGGCATCGCCCGCCTGCTCCCCTGCCTCTGCGACGTCATTGTCTTGAAGTGTGCGCCCTTCGTAAGGCCTTGCGGCCTCAGGATTGCTTCGCTTCCTGCCACGCCTTCGGCCCGCAGCTACGGCTCACCGCAATAACGTTGTTGCGCCTGTTTATTTCTTGAACGATTTGCTGCTGAAAACGAAAAGCAGTATGCCTATCCCAAGTGTGACCAGTGTTATCGGGCAGGGCAGGGGCCAGCCGGGGATCGGGTTTGGCAGATGGGCCACTCCCAGTACCGCGTCAAAACAAAGAAGTAACCCTGCTATTACCAGCAACCATTTTGAAACTGTCAACATGTCATACCCCCTTATTTCAATAACTGCTAACTTCAGCCGGCAAGGCTATTTCCTGCTGGCCTGGATAATCTCCAGGTACTTGCGGCTGCCTTCATATAAAGTGCGCTTTTGAGTGGCAAGGTCAACCTTATATAACCCGAACCGGCTGTTAAAACCGTGCGCCCACTCGAAGTTGTCCATGAAGGTCCAGTAAAAATATCCCCTGACATCTATACCATCGGCAATGGCCTTATTCAGCGCCAGCAAATGCTCCTCGATATAGTTTGCCCTCTTTGTATCCGCCGCGTCGGCGATACCGTTCTCCGCGATATAGATGGGTTTGGATGTAAATCCTTTGATCACTTTGAGCGAGCGGTAGAGCCCTTCGGGGTAGATAGCCCAACCCATGTCCGTCAGCCTTTCCGCCGGCGCCCGGGTAATCTCAATGAATTGCTCCTTGCCGAGGGGTTTAAACAGGCGGAAATGGTTGGTGTAATAATTCAGGCCGATAAAATCAAAGGCGTCCTTCTCGCCGCCGCTGTATGACTCATTGACCATGCCCGGGATCGAGAAATTGAACTTGCCCCGGGTCAGGTACTGGAAGTGCGAATTATTCATATTCTGGTTGAGCATGCGCGCGATCAGCACGTCCACCAGGTTCCACGGGTTGGGCGGGTCAAATAAGGCCACATGCACCACCAGCCCCACCTGCGCCTCCGGCCTGGCCTTTTTAATAGATTTATAAGCCGCCGTGTGGGCCAGCAGCATGTTGCGCAATACCCTGGCGGCTTTGGCCGCGTCCGTTTCCGCGGGTGGAAACTCCGCCGTGAAATAGCCGAAGACGGCGTATATGGCCGGTTCGTTGATGGTGCACCACAGCTTTACCTTTGCTCCCAACCGTTTTACAACGCGGTCGACGAACCTGGTAAAGACCTCGGGCGAGTTGTCCTGGAAGAAGGCGCCCTGCTCCTCAAACCACAGGGGATTGGTGAAATGGTGCAGCGTCACCATGGGTTGTATGCCGTTGGCCAAAAGCTCATCCACCACCTTCTCATAGTGGTCGAGCGCGCCCTCATCGAATTCCCCCTGCTTCGGCTCGATCTTGCTCCATTCCACCGAGAAGCGGTAGGCGTTCAGCGCGAGATCCTTCATAAGCCTGGTGTCTTCCTTGTAAAGCTCCCAGCCGTTACAGCATGCGCCCGCCTTTTGGGCATCCTTGATGCGGGGCTTGCCCTGCTCATCCACCGCCGATTCAAAGGCAAACCAGTTGTTATTGTCGCAGCCGCCTTCGATCTGGTGTGAAGCGGTGGCGGTGCCCCACAGGAAGTCCTTTCCGAAGCGCCACGGCGCCTTTCTCAGCTTGCTGAAGTCGAACTTCAGATTTAGATTGGGTTCTCTCAAGGCGATGACCAGTCCGAAGTA
Source organism: Dehalococcoidia bacterium (assembly GCA_041300305.1). Classification (GTDB taxonomy): domain Bacteria; phylum Chloroflexota; class Dehalococcoidia; order GIF9; family UBA5629; genus CAIMUM01. Next base: position 5,657 of record JBFYUA010000263.1, read on the forward strand.
TATGATGGCCAGTGATACAATTACGAGCGCGGTAATTAATATTTCCATAGTAGCGGCATTATACCATATCAGCGGTTTAGCGCATTAGCGCAGGTGAGGGGCCTTGCCCACGGATTGACAATGAATGTTATCTTGTATAGTATGGTTAAATAATTGCGCCCTGCCCCATCGCTTTGAACTGTCTTCAAGGTTTAAACCGGGTAATGCTCTCAAAGGAAGCCGTGAAATGGAAAAGATCAGGATAGGTTTTGTACCGGCGCACAGGGAACCGTTCGATGATGACTGGGCTGTCCGGATGCGCAAGCGCTGCATGGATGCGCTGGCAAAAATTCCCCGGCTTGAAGTCGTGGCGCCGGACGTAAAAGTCACATCAGGCGGACTGGTCAAGGATGATGATGATGCTGAAAAGGCCATTAAGCTTTTCAAGTCCAGGGGCATACAGGGACTGATAATCGGGACGATGACCTTCGGCGACGAGGTCTCGGCTTTATCCATTGCTTCAGCTTTTGAAGGGTTACCCCTCATGCTCTTCGGGACCAAAGAGGGGCCGTTCACCGCGGACGGCAACCGCCTGTCGGATTCGTTTTGCGGCACACTGGCTATTTCCTCAGGGTTGTACCGCCGTAAGATGCCTTTCCTGTTTGCCGGCATTCTTTTTCCCGAGGAAGACGTTTTCACAGAGAAAATGTCCGGGTTTGTGCGGGTTTGCGCCGTAGTGGATGGTTTCATCGGTGCGCGCATCGGGCTGGTTGGACCCCGGCCGGAGCGTTTCGAGACATGCATTTGCAATGAGGATGCCATGATGCTGCAGTTTAAACAGCGGGTCGTGCCCACCTCACTTCTCGATATTATGCAGAGGGCCAGGGGCCTGAAGCCTACCTCCCCGGAACTTCAGAAGATTGTCACAGCGATGAAGAAAGAGGCTGATTTATCCATTTTAGACAGCGAAGCCCTGAAAAATTTGGCCGGCCTGCAGTATGCGCTGAGACAATTTGCCGCAGAAAAGGGGCTTTCAGCTATGGGGATACAATGCTGGACGGCCATACAGGAGGTTTATGGCATCTCCTCGTGCTATGCCATCGGGAGGCTGACCGATGCCGGGTTGCTGACTGCATGTGAGGTCGACATCTACGGAGCATTGACCATGCTGGTCCAGCACCGGGCTGCGTTGGAGACCACGCGTCCCCATTTCATCGACTGGACCATACAGCACCAGGAGAAGAAGAACGTCTTTCTATCATGGCATTGCGGCAATGCGCCTCCTTCGCTGGTCTGCAAAGGGTGCAGCATAAATTTGAGGAGCCACAGCATCCTGAGTAAGCCTCTTGGCGAAAAGAACGCCAGGGGTACCGCCGAGTTTCCGCTCAAGCCCGGGGTGGTAACACTCAACCGGTTGATTGAGCGCGACGGACGCTTCAAAATGCTTGTCACGCGAGGCAAAATCCTTCCATCACAGCAGTCCCTGCGGGGTTCCTGGAGCTGGGTGCAGGTTGAAGATATGGATAAGTTGTACCGCACGCTGGTCAGGGAAGGGTTTACCCACCATGCCAGCCTCATACACGGCGATTACACTCAAGCCATTGCAGAAGCATGTGAATTGCTGGCAATTGACACAGTGATTGTCTGACCGGCGTTATATTTGGCGCATATCATATAAGTTCAAGGTTAACAATATAAAAAGGGGATGACTAAATTTCGGGAAAAGGAGTAGAAGTTCAAAATGGAAGGAAAGAAACTGTCAGTAGGGGTAAAGCTCGGTTACGGTGCTGCTGATTTCGGCGGAAACCTGTTTTTCACAGCCACAGCGTTCGTGCTGATGAATTATCTGACAGACGTCGTGGGATTGGCCGCGGCGCTGGCAGGCATCGCACTCATGGTGGGACGTATCTGGGACGCCTTTTACGACCCCATCATCGGCTATATCTCAGACAGGACCAAAACGAAGATGGGCAGGCGCAGGCCCTTCATGCTGGGTGGGGCGATACCGCTCTTCATAGCCATGATCATCATGTTCACCAACCCCTCGCTGGTCATAGGTTCCGGCATCAGCCAGTCCGTGCTATTCGTTTACACCATGGTCGTTTACATTATCCTGTGCACCACCTATTCGACGGTCAATATTCCTTACTCCTCACTGGGGCCCGAGCTTACCACCGACTACCATGAAAGGACATCGCTCAACGGTTACCGATTTGGTTTTGCCGGAATCGGCACGCTGCTCGGCGCCGGCCTGGCCCTGCCCATCGTGGCCATGGCCCCCGATAAAAACCTGGGTTTCGTGCTGATGGGCACCATCTTCGGCGCAGTGCTGCTCGTTTCGACACTGACAACCGTCTTTTCCGTCAAGGAATCGGATGCGGTCAGGCCGGCGCAATCGATGGGCTTCTGGAAAACCTACACCGAGGTCTTCAAGAACAAGCCTTACCTGTTTATACTCATGTCCTACATATTGCACATACTTGCCATCACCATCGCCAGCGCCATCGTCATCTACTACTTTAAATACATACTGGGCGCTGAAGACATGACCACCTATGCCATGCTGATCTTGATCGGAGTTGCCATACTCTTCATCCCGGTCAGCGTTGCCATGAGCAAGAAAATCGGCAAGAAACTGGTTTACGGCATTGGCTTTCTCATTATGGCAGTGGGCTTGATGGTTCTGTTCATTATAGGGCACACTATGGGCGTTGCCTTCAATCTCATCATGATGGCTTTCATGGGCATCGGCATGGGCTTCCTGTATGCCATGCCTTACGCTATTGTGGCCGACGCCATAGAATATGACTACCTGAGGACCGGCGAGCGCCGCGAAGGCGCGTTCTTCGGCATCTGGACCTGGGGGCTTAAGATCGGGCAGGCGCTGGCTGCCTTCATCATGGGCCTCACGCTGGAGGCCATGGGCTACGTGGCGAACCTTATGCCGCAGGCGGCCAGCGCGCAACTCGGCATCCGGCTCTTCCTGGGTCCCATATCGGCCGGCATCTTCGTCCTGGCGGCCGTGGTCCTGTATTTCTATCCCATAACGGAGAAACGCTATAAGGAGATACTGGCCGATATCGCCATCATGGAGGCCAAGAAACAGCCGGCCAAGTAACGTCGACGAAAGAGGGCGCCGGCATACATCGCCAATCAATATCGGTCACGAAACAAGCTGCCATGACCTGACAGGTCATGGCAGCTTGTGTCACAAGGCCCTCGCCATGGTAAGGAGCTGGTTCGTTTGCTTCAATCCCTATATAGCATAGCCTCACTTATTGGGTACTGACGCTGTAAAGTTAACGGTGGATGTGTAAGCAGGGCAGAGGACGTCATTTTCAGGTGGTGTATACGTTGTCGAGCTGCTGCCACTCCCCAGGCTCTTGCTCAACTCGTTGGCGCAGGCTGCTCCGGCAGCAGCGATCATTTGCACCAGCGCATGACTCTGAAAGGAACCTGTAAAGGTCATTATCACTTTGGCATTGGCCGGGTTGGCAGGTATAGCCGCGGACTTGAAAGTGCCGGCGTATTTGATATCGATCGGCACCGTTTTGCCCTCGTCAACATAATTGATTATGGAGTCGAAGGTGAAGGTCCCTGACAGGATGCCCTTGTTGTCAGTTCCGTCGATCTTAATTTTGGCATTGCCGTTGAGCATTGCGCCTTTATCCCCCACGATGGTGATAGGAACCGATTGATTAGCCGTCGCTTTGCCGTTTGCCACATTAATGACGGTCCTGGCAAAGACCGGGCCAACCAGTATTGCGCCGAATTTTTCATCCGGCTTGCCGCTGGCCATTCCGCTTACAAAGATGCCATTGGATAATACGACCCCGGTACTTGTTGTGAAGCCGAAAGACCCCTCAGCTTCCTTAGGCTGATTGTTCACCTTCCACCTGGCCACCACTTTGACCGTATAGTCCTTCGGTTCTTTTTCCGTCTTCACCTGGGGGCTCTTGTCCTTACTGGACTTACCTAACGATGTGCCATTGACATACCATGTGTATTCAGCATTAGCGGGAATATCCTGTGGTTTGGCGGAGAAAGTGTAACTTTTTTCCGGCATACCCTTGCCCCCGCTGAGATCACCCGGCGGAACGACGGTGAGAGACGCTGCCGAACCGATGTAAAAGCTGACCGCCGGTGAGCCGGCTGATTGTGCTTTACCGCCGGACCCGGTCCATCTGACGTCAACCTTTAGCGTATATTCAATGGCTTCGCTGAAAGAAATATTGCCCGACTTGAGGTCTTTGCCCCTGGTTTTTTCCTGGCCGTTGCTGTACCAGATATATTCGGCGTCCTCGGGTATGTTTTCAGTGGTGACGCTGAAAGAATACTTCTGGCCCTTCACACCCTTGCCGGCTTTGATTTCGGCAGGCACAGTCAAAGTGACACTAAAGACGTCATTGATATGGAATCTAATCTCCGGTGAGTTGACTGACTGCGGTTTTCCACTGGAGTCTGTCCAATACGCCTCCACTCTCATTGCATAATCCATGGCCTCGCCAAAAGAGATATTCCCGGATTTGGAATCCTTCCCCCTTATTTTTTCCTGATCGTTGCTGTACCAGACATACTCTGCGCCAACCGGTATATTTGTAGCGGTCACACTGAAAAGGTATTTCTGTCCTTTGATGCCTTTGTTCGCTTTAACGTCGGCCGGGGAGTTTAAGGTTAACGAAGGCTTGGACCCAATATCGAATGTAACTGAACCGGACTTTACCAGCCTGGATTGACCATTGTTATCCTTCCAGAAGGCTTCCACCCTGATAGTATAAGATTTCTGATTATTGAATTTGAAAGTATAATCGCGGGTCTCCTTTCTGCCTCTTTCCACATCGTCACCATACCAGATATAGGTGGCTCCTTCCGGAATATTATGGGCATCGGCATAGAATGCATAAGGCTGGTCTTTTAAACCACGGCCTGCCTTGATGTCCTCGGGAACTTTCACGGATAGTGTCGCTGCAGCTTCGATTGAGAATTTGATAAACGCGCTGGTTTCCCTTGCCTGATTTGAAGTATCGGCCCATTTTGCTATGGCCTTAACCGTGCAGGCTTTAGCCCCGCCCCCCGGGTCAGCCGTGAATTTGAAATGTGCTTCATCTCCCGTATCGCCGGTCTCATCATCGTTCAGGAACCATGAGTAGGTGGTTCCCGGTGGCTCGCTGCCACCCTCAGGCCAGAAAGCATAGAACCTGTAATCCTGGTCGGGTACCCCCTTGCGGCTGGCCTGCAGGCTGCTATCCGCACAGCGTAGAGAGAAATTAGCCGCTGCCTCAACCTTGAATGTAAGCTGGGCGTCAGTGGATTTTGCTTCTCCTGCAGCAGTTGTCCAGGAAGCCATTACCTTGATTGTATAGTTGTTCTCGTCCTTGAAACTGAAACTTTCCCTGGTTCCCTCTTTATCAGTGGACTCACCATTAAGAGTCCAGGTATATTTCGCGCCGGCGGGCGCTTTCCCGGAACTCCATGCAACATTGAAGACGTAGTTTTTATCAGGGGCGCCTTTTTTGCTGTCCTGGATTCCGGCGTCTGTGCATGTGAGTGAAATAGCTGACGCTTGCGATGACATCATGAATGAACGTTTGCTGTCAGTGCTCTTACTGTCGCCTTTATCGTCTTTCCAACTGGCTTTGGCGCTGACGGTATGTTTGCCCTCGGTTTTGAATATATAAGGGATGTTGCCTCCCTGTTCTTCAACACCTTCCCCATCTACCGACCATGTATAGTTAACTCCCCCGGGGGCGCTCTTGGGGCTCCAGTCAGCGGTGAAAGTGTATTGTTTTTCGATAACGCCCTTGCCCGATTTCTGCAAGTCACTGTCCCCCGCAATGATAGCAAATGCCGTTTTGCCGGCAATGTTGAAATCGAGTGGTTGTGATTCCGTTTCCCTGGCGGCGCCTCCGGCATCTTTCCATGCGGCTTTGACCTTCAAGTTGTAAGTGCCTTCAGTATCAAATGTAACCGGACAATCTGCTTTATCGCCTTTGGACTGACCGTTCAATATCCAGGAGTATGTAACGCCGTTGGGGGCTTTTCCGTGTTCCCATGCGCTATTGAACAGGTATTCCTTCTCAGTGATGCCCTTTCCCTGCTTGATTTCGGCCGGGACAACTATAGCCAGAGTAGCGGGTGGCATCACGCTGTAACGCAATGTGCCCTGCGCCAGGGGTTTGGGGTTCTTCATGTCAAGCATGGAAACCTTGATGTCATATGTGTCTTCTATAGCATACGCATGTTCTGCTTTGCCGTCTTTGGCGAGGGATGAAAGGTCACCATCCTTGTCAGCATCACCGAACTCCCAGTAAAACGCCACACCCTCCGGGATTTTTTGACCTGTTACGCTGAACGAGGTCTTCTCATTTATAATGCCTGCCGCCGGGTTAGCAATGATCCTCAGGGGTTGGTCACCGGTAACTTCGTATTTGAGTTCTCCTGTAGCATTCTGTTGTTTGGCCGGCGAAGCCTTAGCATCAACCCAGGTTGCTGTTGCTGTGACCGTATAGGTTTTAGGTTCATCGTAGACTATTGAAGCCTCTTCCCCCTCATCCCTTTTACCATTGCCGAATGACCAGGTGTATTTAGCATCGCCCGGAATGGGAGCCGGCTGTCTGATACTAAAAAAGCTTGTTTGCCCCACTGCCCCCTTACCGGGATTGGCAATTATCTCAATGGGAGGTTGAACCACCTGAAAAGTAATCTCATCTTTGGCTAAACTGAGGACCTTTCCGTCTTTTACAGCTTGGAGCAGCACGTTTTTATTACCAGGTGAATCAAAGGTGTGTGTGATTGTTTCCACATTGCCGTAGCCGGCGCCTTTTTCCCCGGGATTATTTTTAACGTACCACTCCAGTTTTGCTCCTTTGGGCAAATTCTTTGCCAATGCTTTAAAGGTATAAGCCTGGCCTACATTTCCGGGCTGAGAAGGAGCTTCAATTTTTAATTCCTCCGTACCTGTTCCATTCTTGACCTTGTACCATTTGAAGTCGACAAAAACATCATTGGAAGGCGGGGTAGCCGGATCATCATCAGGAAATCTCCTGTTGTCGCTCCTCACATCGGCGCCCAAAAATATATCGCCTTTTTCAGGTTGATAGTATCCGTCCGAATCCTGGTAGACCAGTGATGGATTGCGGAAAAGAGGGTCAGTCCAATACAAGGTGAATTTCAAATCCGGGTTTCCCATTTTATCCAGTTCTACTTTTATCTTGCCGGTAGTCATTTCAAAGTCATCAGTCAGCTCAGCCCTCTTCCCGTCCGCATCTATGACATATAATTTATATGGCGGGAACGCGTCATCGCCTATTGTCTTGCCCGCGACCTGGCTCCAGTACCCCTGTATGTTTCCCCAGGGGATGAGTGTGCCTTTGCCGGCATAGACCATCCTTACATAAGTGGTGTTGCCTGCATTTTCACTATCTTTGCCCGAATAGGGTATATATTTAGTCAGTTTATCGCTCCAGACGATTTGAGACGTCTGCCCTCCATAATTCGGATCGGAGACAACAAGGGTGCCGTTAACTATCTTGTAAACTACCATGGCATGAGCATTTTTCCCATCAGCCGAGTAAATCCATACCATCTGAGGTTCATGCGTGGCCAGCATTGAAGACTCGAATAGTCTGCGGGTCCATTT
>JBFYUA010000269.1:0-3887 GCA_041300305.1 Dehalococcoidia bacterium
GCGCTCGTGCGAGGAGATCCTGGGCAGCAGCGATGGTAATATCATCTGGGAGTCGATAATTGCCGGCATCTAAAGAACAGCTCGAAGAGATCGCCCTCAGCCGCAAGGAGTACAACCTCATTGTGAAGCTGCTGGGGCGCGAGCCGACCTACGTGGAACTCGGCCTCTTCGGCTCGCTGTGGAGCGAGCATTGCGGCTACAAGCATTCAAAGGCGCTGCTGAAAATGTTCCCCAGTATGGGGAAGCACGTCCTGGTCAAGCCGGGCGAGGAGAACGCTGGCGTCATCGACATCGGCGACGGCATGGTCGTCGGCTTCAAGATGGAGTCGCACAACCACCCGTCCTACATCGAGCCCTACCAGGGGGCGGCCACCGGCGTGGGCGGCATTGTCCGGGACATCTTCACCATGGGGTTGCGCCCCATCGCACTGATGAATTCCCTGCGCTTCGGCCCGCTCTCGGAGCCGCACAACCGCTACCTGATGAGCGGCGTGGTGGGCGGCATTGCCGGCTACGGCAACTGCCTGGGCATCGCCGATGTGGGCGGCGAGATTTATTTCGACGATTGTTACAGCGGCAACCCGCTGGTTAATGCCTTCTGCCTGGGCATCGGCAAGGCCGGTTGCATAGTCAAAGCCTGCTCTTACGGTGAGGGCAACCTGGTCATGCTGGTCGGGGCCGATACCGGGCGGGACGGTATGCACGGCGCCTCCGGCCTGGCCTCGCGCACCTTCGAGGAGGTGCGTGAACTGCGCTCCGCCGTGCAGGTGGGCAACCCCTTCATGGAGAAACTGCTCATCGAGGCCTGCCTGGAGCTGGCTAAAACGGACTGGATAGTGGGACTGCAGGACTGCGGCGCCGCCGGACTGACCAGCGCCACGGTGGAAGCCGCGGACAAGGGCAGGTCCGGCATGGATATCGAGGTGCAGAAGGTTCCGCGCCGCGAGGAAGGTATGACTCCCTACGAGGTCATGCTCTCGGAATCGCAGGAGCGCATGGTTGTTATCGTCAAGAAAGGCTATGAGGGCAAGGTCAAGGCCCTCTTCGACCGCTGGGAACTGCACTCCGATATCATCGGCACAGTGACCTCGGACGGCATGTTCACCATCCGCGATAACGGCCAGGTGGTGGCGCATGCCCCGGTGAATATTTTAAATACTCCACCCGTTTACCGCTTCCGCCCCAAAAAGCCTGATTGGCTGGACGGTCTGCAGGAGTTGGATTTAAGCAGGATAAAGGACATCGCACCCAAAGATGCCGCCTCCACGTTGCTGAAACTGCTGGCCGCGCCCAATATCTGCAGCAAACACAAGGTTTACCGGCAGTACGACCACCAGGTGGGGAACAACACCGTGGTTCTGCCCGGCAGCGACGCCGCCGTGCTGCGCATCCAGGGGACATCCAGGGCCATCTCGATGGTCACGGACGGCAACGGACGCTATTGTTACGTAAATCCCTTTATCGGTGGCGTCATCGCGGTGGCCGAGGCGGCGCGCAACACGGCCTGCAGCGGGGCACGGCCGATGGCCATCACCAACTGCCTGAATTTCGGCAACCCCGATAAAAATGACCCGTATTACCAGCTGCGCGAATGCATCAAGGGCATGACATACGCCTGCAAGAAGATGAAGATACCCGTCATCAGCGGCAATGTCAGCCTTTACAACGAGACGCGCGGCGTAGCCATCTTCCCCACCCCGGTGGTGGGCATGGTCGGGCTGATTGATGACGTCAAATACCATTGTTCGTCAGGCTTCAAGAAGGAAGGCGACGTGGTTGTCCTGCTGGGTGGTGCGGGCGGCGGCGCCGGCCTTGGCAGCGGCGAGTACCTGGAACTCATGCACGGCAAGGTCAGTGGCAGCCAGAAAATAGATATCACCGCCGAGAAGGGCCTGCATGCCTGCTTGATCAAAGCGGCCGGAAAAGGCCTGTTGAGCTCAGCGCACGACTGTTCGGACGGCGGCCTGGCTGTGACACTGGCCGAGAGTTGCATACTTGGCGACATCGGATTCAAAGGAGAGATCAAGACTGACGGACGCATAGACGCCGCGCTATTCGGGGAAGCCCAGTCCCGCGCCGTGGTTTCCCTGGGCACGGGGTCGCTGCGGAAGCTGGAGGAACTGGCCTACCGCTGCAAGGTGCCGGTTACCAGTCTGGGCGTGGTCCATGGCAGCCGCTTTGTGCTCAAGGGCCTGGCCGATATAACGGTCGCCGATTTGAGCAAGGCATGGTGTAGCGGATTATAATGTATGAAAACCTGCAGGGGAGTCGCTTCAGCTGCGACCGAGGTTTCCCCCGTTATAGGGGCGTACCTTCAGGTGCGTCCGAAAGAGCGGATTGGCCTGAAGGCCCATCCCTACATTAATAAATTCCGGAGTAATTGAATTGGCAGAAGTATCAGAATTCAGGGGAGTACGCTACAACCCGGCCAGGGTGCAGTCCATGCGGAACGTGATCTGTCCGCCTTATGACGTCATCTCGCCCCAGGAGCAGCAGGCGCTTTACGATAGCAGCGATTACAACATGGTGCGGCTGGAATTCGGCCTCGAGCAGGAGGGCGATAACGAGCGCAGCAACCGTTACACACGCGCCCGCGACGCTTTTAACCAGTGGCTGAAAGAGGGCGTGCTGATACAGGACCAGGTGCCCAACTATTACGTGCACGAGCACAGCTTCGAGATGGGGGAGGCCAAGAAAAAGCGGCTGGAGCTTTACGCCTGCGTAAAACTGGAACCCTGGGAGAACAGGGTCATCTTTCCCCATGAGTTCACCATGGCTAAGGCCAAGGCCGACCGGCTTGATCTGATGAAAGCCTGCTCGGCCGGTTTCAGCCCTATCTTCGGGCTGTATGAGGACCCGGGCGGCAAGATAAACCAGCTCATCGTCAACCGCGTCAAATCGACACCCACCTACAGCTTTCAGCATGGTGACAGCCACAGGTTCTGGCTGGTCAACGAACCGGAGTTCGTGCAAAGGGTCAGCCACTTCCTTGTCCCTAAATCCATCTACATCGCCGACGGGCACCACCGCTATGAGACTGCGCTGGCCTACCGCGATTACCGCCGCGGACTCGACCTGCACAGCAGCGGCAGCGAGGCCTACAACTACGTTATGATGGCGCTGGTCTCATTCTCGGACCCCGGTATCGTGATACTGCCTATCCACCGGCTGGTGCGCGGCATCCCCGCGGAAACACTGACCAGGTTTAAAGCGGAGCTGCGTAATTATTTCGAAGTCATAGAAGCCGCGGCGGGCAACGTCTCGCTTTCGGGAAACGCCGTAGGGAACATCAAGCTGTACGGACTTGAGCCGGGCATGATATGGGGACTGAGGCCGCTGCCCGAAATCAAGGTTAATGACTTTATCAAGCAGAAGCGGTCGGAGGCCTACGGCAAGCTTGATGTCAGCATAGTGCAGCATATCATCTGCGAGAAGCTGCTGGGGCTGCCGGCTGGCGATACGGACAAGCTGGCTTATACCCCCAGCGGGGAGTCGGCCTGCCGGTTGGTGGATGAAGGGCAGTTCCAGTTCACGGTGCTGCTCAACTCCATGCCGGCCAAAACCATCAAGACCATCGCCGATGCCAATGACCGCATGCCGCGCAAGTCCACCTTCTTCTACCCCAAGCTGCCTTCAGGGCTGGTCATGTTCCGCACAGACGGAGAGATCTAAGAAAGGGCAGGCCTGCTGTATCAAGTTGCATCTCAATCACGCAACAGGGAAGAGGAGGTCAGAGGTCCAGCCGGGACTGGGCTGACCCATAATTAGCCGCCACCAGGCAATCGCGGCCCTGTGCCTTGGCCCGGTAAAGCGCTGTATCTGCCAGGGAGATAACCTCATCCAGGGCACTGTGCCCCGGGCAGGCTTCAGCCACCCCGATACTAACA
>JBFYUA010000284.1:0-2640 GCA_041300305.1 Dehalococcoidia bacterium
AGAAGCGTTTAATGGCCAGCTGACCATCGAGAAAAATGGTGCCGACGCTGATGGTATCGAGCAGGTTCTTCATGTCGTTCTGCAATCCCATAAGCTGCTCGATCTTGGACTGGTACTCGGAATTAATAGTCACCAGCTCTTCATTGAGCGATTGCAGTTCCTCTTTGGAGGTCTCGAGTTCCTCGTTGGTGGACTGCAGCTCCTCGTTGGTGGACTGCAGCTCCTCGTTGGTGGATTTGAGCTCTTCGTTGGTGGCCTGCATTTCCTCGACGGTGGCCTGCAGGTTTTCCCTGGTGTAGGCCAGTTCCTGCGCCAGTTCATTTACGCGCTCCGGTTTAGCCTGTTCCGCGCTGGTTTTGCCACGGGCTGCTTTAGCCTTCTGCGGCAACCCGCTATCCTGGAAGCATACCAGCAGCAACCCCGCGGCTACCCCTGTATCCGGCAGCGGCCGTACGGTCAGATCAACCCCATGGCTGCCACCGTTCGTTTTCACCTGCAAACCCCTGCAGGTCATCTGCTTCTTTTGTATAGCAGCACTGTGGATGGCGCTGCGCAGATCCATCTGCAACCCCTCGCGCGCCGTTTCCACGATGTTCAGGCTGGCCTTGCCCGGCGCCAGCCGCAAATACCTGCCGGTGTCCCCGTGTACGTAGAGGATGGTGCCCTTCTCATCCGTGATCACCGCTCCCGTCTGATAAATATCCAGTAGAACTTTCCTGGTGAGATCCGCGTAGTCAGGCTCCCTGGCCACCTTGACCTCATCATCCGGCTCCTTTTTTGCCTGGTATCCCGTCCAGGCCAGCCCGGTCGCCGTCAGGTCATGCGCAGGGGAGGCCGATAGCTTTGAGCGGAATATCTTCCACTTCCTGTTGACCTGCAAGAAGAGGTCGGGGTAAATGCCGATGCTTTCCGATGGGCCCAGGAACAGTATCCCGTCCGGCCTGAGTGCGTAATGAAAGGTGGGGATAAGCCGGCCCTGCAGCTCCGGCTCGAGGTAGATGAGCAGGTTCCTGCAACTGAGCAGGTCTAATTTGGTGAAGGGCGCGTCCCTGGTAACGTTCTGGACCGCGAAGACGACCATATCGCGTATTTCCTTCTTGATATGGTAGCCGGCCTCTTCCTTGATAAAAAAGCGCCGCAGCCTCTCCGGCGACACATCTATGGAGATATTGGCCGGGTAGGAGCCGGCGCGGGCTGTGGCGATCGAGTCCTCATCGATGTCCGAGCTGAATATCTGGACCTTGTACTCCTGTTTGGCATCATCCATCAGCTCCCTGAGCAGGATGGCCAGCGAGTACGCCTCCTCGCCGGTGGCGCATCCGGGCACCCAAAACCTGAAGACGTAATTATCCGGCTTATGCTCGAACAGCTGCGGTAATATATCCTTCTTGAGCACGTCAAAGGCTTCCGCGTCCCTGAAGAAGCTGGTTACATTGATGAGCAGCTCCTTGAAGAGGATATTCACCTCCTCGGGATGCTCCTGCAGGTAACGGGCATACTGGCTTATATGCGATATGCCGTGGACGGCTATGCGCCGCTCTATGCGGCGGTTGATGGTGCTGTGCTTGTACAATGAAAAATCATGGCCCGTCATTGAGCGGATACGCATGAGGATTTTGCTGAGCGCACCCGTCATGGCCGGGGCAGGCGGAGCGGGCCTTATCTTATTTTCGAAGAAGGATTTCACATAGGCGGCCAGCTGTTGCGGCATCTTCTCGATGGGTAAAACGTACGTGGCCAGGCCGCTTTTAACAGCGCTGCCGGGCATGCCGTCATATTTTGCTGTGGACGGGTCCTGCACGAAGGATACCCCGCCCGCCCCGTGAATTGCACGCAGCCCCAGCGTCCCATCCGACCCGGTGCCGGAAAGTATCACGCAGATGGACTTTTCCCCGTGTTCGTCGGCAAGCGAGCGCAGGAATAAATCTATGGGCATCCTCTGGCCGCGCTGAGCTTCGGGGATGCTGAGCTGGAGGGCGCCGTGAAAGACGGACATGTCCCGGTTGGGAGGGATAATGTAGACGTGGCCCGGCTCGATCTTCAGCTGGTCCAGCGCCTCGATAACGGGCATGGACGTATTCCTCTGCAGTATCTCGGCCAGCATGCTGGCATGGCCGGGATCCAGATGGGAGACCAGCACGAACGCCATTCCGGCGCCGGGCGGCATATTGCGGAAGAAAAGCTCAAAAGCCTCCAGTCCGCCCGCGGAGGCCCCCATGCCGATGATGGGGAAGCTGATGTCCTCATTATCGCGCCTTTCGTTTGGGGAAGGTGACACGACCGCCTGCGCTACACTGCCCTTTTTTACCGCGGGCTTGACCGCTTTTTTAGCGGCACGTGCTTTTCCAACCCCTTTTTTACCGGCCTTGCCTGCCATAGCTCCGGCTATTCCTTTTTTTGCCATTGCCTCCCCTCCAGGTTCAATAGCGCTTCAAGTTCAGGACGGGATTTTATATTACGCCTTTGTATTGAGTTTACATACCCATTCACCGTCTGTCAATATACTTTACAGCCCTTTCATTTTGAATTTGGAGATACCGGTGGACCATATTCTATGGATTATCCATGAAGGGGCAGTGTATATTTAGAGAGGTAGTGGTGACAAATATACTGCTCCCCATTAATACCGGCGGGCTAACA
>JBFYUA010000006.1:0-6713 GCA_041300305.1 Dehalococcoidia bacterium
TGTCGCTATCGAAAACAGATGAAGGCGTCCAGGCATACGCCGAAAAGTATATTTTCGGCGTTAACGATTTCCCTGATTACCTTGAGTTATGCGGCGGGATAAGGAAAATGGAGTTCCTGGTTAAACGCGAGGCGATGCGGGTCCCCCTGGTAACGCCCTGGAGGAAATGAATTTTATGAATAGTGACTCCACATTATTAAGGGGTGTGAACAAGAATGGAAAATAACACTGCGGCTAATTACAACATGCGCGAATTCCTGGCCTTCACCGGGGCAAAACTGCTGGAGGACGGGAAATCAGTTTTTGTCGGTACCGGTCTTCCCATGATTGCGGGTATGCTGGCGCAAAAAACACATGCCCCGCACCTCCTCATCATTTTTGAAGCGGGAGGGGTCGGCCCGATATTGCCTGAACTGCCCATATCAGTGGGGCAGGCCACGACATGTCACCGTGGCATAGCTGCCACCAGCATGCACGACGTCATGTCGGCCTGCCAGGCCGGCTATATCGACTACGGCTTCCTGGGTGGCGCCCAGGTAGATATGTACGGGAATATTAACACTACCTGTATCGGGGACCATGACAGGCCCAAAACACGCCTGCCGGGCAGCGGCGGCGCCAACGACATTGCATCATTTGCGCATAAAACCATCATCATCGCCGGCGGCCAGTCTAAACGCACCTTTGTCAACAAGGTCGACTTCCTGACTACGCCGGGTTACCTGAGCGGACCGGGCGCCAGGGAAAAGGCAGGTTTACCAAGCAACACGGGCCCTTACCGCGTGATAACCCAACTGGCGCTGTACGGCTTCGATGATAAGACTAAGGGCATGAAGCTAATTTCCCTGCATCCCGGGGTGAGTTTAGAGGAAGTCAAAGATAATTCCAGCTTTGACATTATAATTCCCGAAAAATACGGCGCCAGCCCTGGCCCCACTGACAGGGACCTGGAGATTTTGCGCAAAGACATCGATCCTACAGGCATGCTGATAGGCAAATAATCATCGGGAGACTGAACGTCAATGGACTTCGAATTTACTGAACACCAGCGTATGATCGCCAACTCTGCCAAAGAGATAGCGGCCGAATTCGGCCCGGAGTACTGGCGCAAGAAAGAGGAGAAGGGCGAATTCGGTGGTGAATTCTGGAAAGCCATCTGCGACGCCGGCTTTTTGGGTATTGTGATACCGGAAGAGTACGGCGGCTCGGGTGGTGGCGCGACCGAGCTTTTTATCGCTATGGAGGAACTGGCCGCGCACGGATGCGGCATGGCGGGAGCCTGGTACCTGGTGCTGTCAGAGGTCTTCGGGGCACTGAGCATCCTGAAACACGGCACTGCGGAGCAGAAAAGAAAGTACCTGCCGGGCCTGGCAAAGGGCGAGATCGAGTTCAGCATGGCCCTCACCGAACCAAACGCCGGCACTAATACTCTCAATGTAAGCACCACCGCCAGGAAAGAGGGCAACCACTGGATAATAAACGGCAACAAGACCTTCATCAGCGGCGCGGACCGGGCCAACGGCATGCTGATTATCGCCCGGACTTCACCCTGCGGCAATGCGCGGAGTAAAACCTCGGGCCTGAGCCTTTTTTTGGCAGACCTGCCGGATAAGGCCGTGGAGGTATCCCCCATAGCAAAACATGGCGTAAATTACTCCCATTCCTGTGAAGTGACGTTCAGTGACCTGAAGTTGCCTGACAGTGCCCTCATGCCCCCCCTGGACGGCGGCTGGCACAACGTGCTGGATACATTGAACCCGGAGCGAATGAGTTTCACCGCGGTCGGCGTCGGCATAGCCAGGCTGGCCATAAGCAAGGCTGTAGAATACTCGCGCGAACGCAAGGTATTCAACGGCGTCCCCATCGGAAGCTATCAATCGCTGCAGTTCCCCCTGGCCGAATCGTATTCCTGCCTCGAGGCGGCACGGCTGCTCAATTTCCGCGCGTCAACAGCATATGACACCGGTAAGCCTTCAGCGGAGGTTGGGGCGGCCGCCAACATGGCCAAGGCCATCGTGGTTGAACATGCAATCAAGGCGGTTTACTGGGCCATGCAGGTCTTCGGCGGCTACGGCTATGCGGTTGAATACGACGTCGAGAGATGGTGGCGCGAGGTCAACCTGATAAGGCTTGCCCCCGTCACACAGCAGATGACCCTGGCCTACATCGGGGAAAAGGTCCTGGGAATGCCCAAGAGTTACCAGGCGTAGCGACACCCTTGTCCTGAACGAAGCGGACTTCAAAGAGTCATCGTCCTGGACCGACATGGTCAAGATCCTCAATAACGGCTACCGCCCGGGCTTCCCCGTCCTGCGCTCCGATAAGCTCAATGGCCGCTGGCGTCCCCGCGGCTACCAGGTCTTCAACCACAAGCTCATCGCCACCCGCTTCCGCTTTCAGGATGAGGCCCTCGAATTCCGCTGCCTAACCACCGAGATGCCCGTCCTTACCCGCTACGATATCCCCCGCGTTTTCCCCCTGGTATTTAATGATGAAGTCAACGACCTGCGCTCCAAGTCGCTTACCTTCCGCCTCTACAACCTCTTCAAGCTCAAGGGCAGCGAGTTAACCAATGACCTGCTGGAGCCGGACCTTCAGTCCCGCCTTCAGGAGATACTCATGCCGCTCAAAGCCCTGGCCCCAATCCTACTCTATCACATCTTGCAATGCCTTACGCAGTTCCTCGATAGTATAGGGCTTGGCCACCATGCCGCTGAACCCAAAGTGCCTGTATTTAGAGATGACCGGATCATCGGCATAGCCGCTGGAAACGATGGCCTTGACCCCCGGGTCTACCTTGAGCAATTTTTTAATAGCCTCTTTGCCTCCCATACCCCCGGCTATGGTCAAGTCCAGGATGGCTACGGTAAAGGGCCGGCCCGATTTCATGGACGCCTTATACAGTTTAATGGCCTCGGCGCCGTCCGAGGCAAACACAACATCCTGATAGCCGATGTGCTGCAGTAACCGGCCAGCTATGTCCCTTAGTCCCTGCTCGTCATCCATCACAAGTATCCTGGCGCTACCCGCAGGTTTTATGGACCCAATTCTATCCTGCTCCGGCTCCCGGTTAACCGTTTCCAGGGAAGCGGGCAAATAGAGGTGAAAGGTAGACCCGGCGCCGGGCGCAGATTCCACGCTGATATGCCCGCCATGCTGGTGCGCTATGGAGAAGGAGGTGGCCAATCCCAGTCCGCTGCCCTTCTGCTTGGTGGAGAAAAAGGGGTCGAAAATCTTTTCCAGGTGGTCTGAGGGTATACCTGTGCCGTGGTCCACCACAGAGATCCTGATATAAGCCCCTGCCTTGAGCGGCAGCCCTTTGTCAATGCTCTGCGTTCCGCCAGGGGTCATATTTTCGGCGATGATCTCTATTGTCCCGCCGGTGGGCATGGCCTGCTGGGCGTTGATGACCAGGTTATGTATTACCTGGCTTATCTGCCCCGCGTCAATCTCGGCATGCCACAGGTCAGCGGGAATAGAGAACCGGCACTTTACATTGGAGCCTCGCAGGGCGAAGCCCGCCGTGTCCCTGATCAGTTCCGTTAAGGAGGCCAATTTCAAGACGGGCGCCCCGCCCTTGGAGAAGGTCAGCAACTGCCTGGTGAGGTCCTTGGCCCGCAGCGATGCCTTCTCCGCCTGATCCAGGCTGTTCTGCAATTCACTGCCGGGCGCAGCTTCCATGCCGGCCAGGCTGATATTGCCCAGGATGGAGGTCAGGATGTTATTGAAATCGTGGGCAATGCCTCCGGCCAGCAGGCCGACGGATTCCAGCCTGGCCACCCTCTGCCGTTCCTCTTCAAGGCGCTTGCGGTCGGTGACATCATGCATGAAATTCAGGCTGGCCGGCCTGCCTTCCCAGATAATAGGCGCCAGGCTGACTTCCACCCACTTGATATCTCTTGACTTGCCGATAAGGCGAAAAGCAAATATATCGGTAACTTCCATATTGTTGATTTGTTGAAAATAGCGCTTGGCTACCATATGGCGGTCATCAGGATGGATAAACGCAATCAGCGGCCTGGACAAATATTCTTCCTGTGAATATCCGGTCAGCGCCGAAGCCTGGCGGTTGCCGAATTTGATCACACCGTTCTCGGCTATAACGATGGCCTCGCGGGCATTCTCCACGACCAAGCGGTACTTCTCCTCTGAATCGTGTAAGGCTTCCAGCATGCGGTTGCGCTCGGTGACATCATGTGCGCGTGTTAATAAGTGCTCCATTCCGCCTATAAAGGCAGTACGGGCGGTAAACCAGGTGTCACGCAACTCACCGCTGCTGACACGGAATGTTATCTCCATATCATCAACGGCCTTGTGGTCGCGCAGACGTTTGAGGAAAGTATCACGGTCAGCCGGGTTGACCCACAAGTTTAGCTCGCGCGAGGTCTTGCGCAGAAGTTCTTCCCTGGAGAACCCGGACCATTTCTCATAGGCAGGGTTGACGTCAATGAATTGACCCGTTTCAGGCACTGTTATCGCTGTGGGGTCAGGGTTTATACTAAAGGCTGAGGAAAAGAACTCCGCGCTCTCCCGCAACGCCTCCTTGGCCCGCGTGCGCTCGGTGATGTCGCTATGTGTGCCGAACATTATCAGCGGCTTGCCATCGGAGGTGCGGGTGACGATCCGGCCGCGGTCATGGACCCAGACCCAATGTCCGTCCTTGTGCTTCATCCGGCAATCGCAATCGTAGTGGGATAATTCACCCGAAAAATGCCGTTCCAGGAGTTCGTCGGATTGCTTCAAGTCATCAGGATGAACCAACGCTTCCCAGGTTTTAATGCTGATGGGCGACAGCTCATCGAGCGTATAACCGATTATCTGCGCCCAGGTCTCGTTGAAGACCGTTTCCCCGGTCTGGACATTCCATTCCCATGTGGCGACATGAGTACCCTCGATAATGCTCTGAAGCCGCCATCTCTCCTCACGCAGTGCTTCCTCCGCCTGCTTGCGCTCGGTGATGTCGCTGACGCTGCCGATAAGCGCCAGGGGCTGCCCTCTTACATCCCACATGACGGTGTAACTATCCTGAATCCACCTGTAGTGGCCCTGTTTGTGCTTGAATCGATATTCCAGCCGATATTGTTTGTTGTCCGGGTTGGATAAGGATTCGGATATCACGCGTTTTACTTCAGCCGAATCGTCGGGATGCATCAAATTTTTCACCGTTTCCAGGGGCAAGGCATTCATCTCATCCGGGGTATAGCCGGAAATCTTGGTGAATGACGGGCTCAAATAATCATAGGTATCGCTTAATAAATTGCGTTTGTAAGATGCATCAAGCGACTTCTCCAGAATCTCCCCCATCCTCGCCTCGCTCTCCCGCAGCGTATCCTCCGCCTTCTTGCGCTCGCTGATGTCGCGACTGACAGTCCTGAAACCAATGATATCACCCTGCTTGTTTCTGCGAAGATCGATGAAAGATTCGGCTTCCCTCAGGCTACCGTCTTTATGCAGTATGCTGTGTGAAAAACTTTTGTTCGGCTTGCCACTTTTGAATACCGCTTTAGAGGCAGCGAAAAGCCTGTCAATATCATCTTTGGGAACAGCGATTCGGTAGCTCTTCCCGATCATCTCCGCCTGTGAATAACCTAACTTGTTGCAGGTAGCCTCGTTTAGGAAGGTGAAGTTTCCGGCCAGGTCTACTTCGTAGTAGACGTCATACATTTGGTCAAGTATTGACCGGTATCTTTCCTCCGATACGAGCAGCGCCTCTTCCATCTGCTTGCGCTCGGTAACATCACGCCCCACGCTGCGGAAACCAACTGGTCGGCCCTGCCTATCATTTATGAGCGAAATCGAGGTTTCTCCGTATCCGGTAGTGCCATCCTTGCGCAGTACCTTGAAGGCAAAACCTTTGTGCGGCTTCCCTGTTTTGTATACCTCGTTGTAGGCTGCAAAAACTTCTCGAATCCCCTCATTGCCTGGTGCGATAATGCTAAAGTTCTTTCCTATCAATTCGTCACGGGTATATCCAAGGTTCTGACACAAAGCCTCATTGATGTAGGTGAAATTGCCGGTCAGGTCCACTTCAATATATGAATCCTGCATGTTTTCCAAGATATTGCGGTATCTTTCCTCGGACAAGGCGACTACCTCCCCCGTTTGCTTACTCCCTGTGTGGTCAGCACTTGAACAGGCCATACCCTTTTTAACCGACTGCTTCTTTTTATCCATCTAACCTTCTCCCTCTGTTAAGCATGGCCCTTATCGCCTTGTCGTTCCCCCATAGCTTTACAGAAGTATCCATACATCTCCAGCATATCCTCGTCTCTACAATCATCCATACCCGCCATTTTACCCTTTTCACGTAAAAATAACAGCATACGCTTGAAATATTCCTCACTACATTCTCCCGCTCCCATCAACCTGCGCCCTGACATACCACTTTTTTATTACAGTACATATGTGCTATTATGAACGCCAAATCCCTTGTCTTTACTAGAAAAGGCGCTTCAAGAATATAATTACGATTCGGCAGATCTGCTCATCGTCTATGGCCTGCTGAAAGTAATTCATGATGCAAAGGAAACCGACGGGCGCCCCCAGGGGCAACCATAAGGCCCTCAAACCCGGGTTCTACCGCCGGGTGCTTAACGAATCCAGTTAGCTAAAGGTGGTAAACGCCCGCGACGTCGAGGGCTTTAACGAGGAAAGCGCCCGACGGGCACGGCAATCTGACCGAATATGGCTAAATCATGCGGTTGGACGAGGGC